>JAIFKY010000169.1 GCA_020049345.1 Anaerolinea sp. | reverse complement strand
ATATTAATCCCGCAGGCATGACCACCGCAGAAAAAATGGCGCATCTCCGCAAGTACCGCGAAGGTCAATACGAGCAATTGATGGACGCAGTTTATCAACGCCGTGGCTGGGATGCAAACAGCATTCCCACTCTCGAAAAACTGCGCGATCTGGGCATTGATCTGCCCGAAGTGATCGCAGTGATCGAACAGGCAAAAAAGAAAATTTAGCCAAGTTTTACATAGATAAAACCACGGAGACACAGAGTATTTTCCTTTGTGTTTCCGTGGTTTTTTTTCTTCATCCCTCAGCACTCATCCTTCATCCTTTCCCTCTGCGGGTATAATTCACTCAATGAATTCCCAACAACTAACCTTTCGAAACTATCTCTTATCGGTTATTGCGCTTCTGCTCATTGGCTGGGGCGGAATTGTTGCGCTATTTTATTATTCCCTGCCCCTCGTCTGGGCGCGATGGGGATTTTTCGTACTCGGCATTATGGCTCTGACCGGCACATCCCTTCCCATTGTATATTTTTTTCATCGCCGCTTTCCTACTGAACCGCTTGCAGGACCAAACGTTATTGTGCGCCAGTCTTTGTGGGTGGGTGTATATGGCGCCACGCTTGCATGGCTGCAATTGGGGCGCCTTGTTACCCTTTATGTAATTCTCGGTCTGGCAGGCGGCTTGATAGCCATTGAATATTTTATCCGCCTGCGTGAAAAAGCAAATCGAACCCCTCCGGTGATTTCTGATGACAACTCTGCGTGACCTTCCTTCTGTTGAAGAATTACTGCAAACAAAAACTGCCGCTGAATTAATCGCGCGATTCGGCAGACCATTGACCTTGACCGCAATCCGCGAAACGCTGGATAAAATTCGCGCGCGCTTCTCCTCTGGAGCGATAACGGTTCTGCCACTCCACGACTTGATCCTCGCCCAAACAGATACCCTCCTCAGCGCGTGGCTCAAGCCGACCCTGCGCCTGGTTATCAACGCCACGGGTGTGATCTTGCACACAAACCTGGGACGCGCCCCCCTGAGTGACGCCGCCATCCGCGCCATGGATTTGGCTTCACGCGGATACTCCACCCTCGAATACGATCTCGAAAAAGGCACGCGCGGCTCACGCCTGATCCACGCTGAATCAGTTTTGCAAAAATTGACTGGCGCAGAATCTGCGATGGTCGTCAACAACAACGCCTCGGCAGTTTTACTTGTTTTATCTGCATTGGCAAACAAGAGGCGAGTCATCATTTCGCGCTCACAACTGGTTGAAATCGGCGGCGGCTTCCGCATTCCTGATGTGATGAAGCAATCGGGCGCCAAATTGATTGAAGTCGGCACAACCAATAAAGTCCATTTGCGTGATTACGAAGAAGCCTTGCAGGACGGCGGATCGCTTGTCATGCGCGCGCACCCATCAAATTTTAAGATTATTGGTTTTACCGAAGAGCCGGAACTGAAAGATGTTGTTGAAGTTGCGCACAAAGCGGGCGTCTTTGTTATTGACGACCTGGGTTCAGGCGCATTGTTTGACACCGCCAAATATGGACTAGCTCACGAACCAACCGTTCAAGAGTCCCTTGCGGCTGGCGCGGATGTGGTTTGCTTCTCTGGCGATAAATTGCTCGGCGGCCCGCAGGCGGGAATCATCATTGGCAGGAAAGATTTGATCGAAAAGATCAAGAAGCATCCGCTGGCGCGCGCAGTTCGCGCAGACAAGGCTTGCCTTGCTGGCGTGACCGCCACGCTTTTGCATTACCTCAAAGATGAAGCGGAGCGCGAAATTCCCATTTTGAAGATGATGTCCTTTACGCCGAAGCAGATCAAAGGCAGGGTCGAATCGTGGATCAGAGAGTTGGGGCGGGGCGAAGCCGTCGAAGGCGAATCCACTGTGGGCGGGGGCAGCCTGCCCGGCGAATCATTCCCGACATTCCTGTTGTCGCTCACCGTCGAATCGCCTGATAGATTTTTGAAGAGACTTCGCGCGCAAAATCCGCCTGTTATTGCGCGCACAGCAAACGATAAAATATTGCTTGACCCGCGCACGGTTCTGCCCGAACAGGAAGGCGCGTTGTTGGTTGGGTTGAAAAATGTGTTTGAGGAGATTTGATGAAATCAGAACTGGATGCCCTCATGCAGTCCAAAAATTTGGATGCTTTTATTGTATTTGGAAATGCCGAACACAACCCGCCGATGACCTATCTCACAGGCGGCGGACATGTGAGCCACGCAACCTTAATCAAGAAACGCGGCGAAGAAGCCGCTCTTTTTTTCGGCGACATGGAACGCGACGAAGCCGCCAAAAGCGGATTGAAATTGATTCCCTACAGCAAATATGATATGAACGATCTTGCTAAAAGATCGAACCGCGATAATTTGCTGGCTGCCGCCATGCGCTGTGAATTGATGTTCAAAGACCTGGGAATTTCCGCGGGGCGCGTGGGCGTGTATGGAATTTATGACTTAAGTTCCATCTTTGGCATACTTTCTCATTTGCAAACATTAATGCCCGAAATTGAATTTGTTGGCGAAGCGCGTGAAGATTCCATTTTTATGCGCGCCATGGAAACAAAGGACGAGGACGAAGTAAACCGTATCCGCAAGATGGGCAAAGTCACCACTGATGTGGTCGGCAAGGTTGCGGGTTTTCTCACTTCCTGTGATGTCGGTGATGATGAAGTTCTTCTGAATGAGAATGGTTTACCGTTGACCGTTGGCGATGTCCATTCCAAAATACGTCTTTGGGTTGCTGAACGTGGCGCAGAATTGCCCTCTGGTTTTATTTTTTCAATTGGGCGTGACGCAGGCGTGCCACATTCCGCTGGCAATTTGACTGACCTGATGAAATTGGGTCAAACCATTGTCTTTGATATTTATCCAGCCGAAGCAGGCGGCGGTTATTATTATGATTTCACCCGCACCTGGAGTTTGGGCTACGCCACCCCCGAAGCGCAGGAACTCTTTGATCAGGTAAAAGAAGTCTATAATCAACTGAGTGAAAATTTTGATCTAAATGTGCCGTTCAAAAATTACCAGCAAATGACCTGTGAATATTTTGAAGCCAAAGGACATCAGACTCCGCTTCATACCAGAGCGCCTGTCGAGGGCTATGTCCACAGTTTGGGGCATGGCGTAGGGCTGAATATTCACGAAAGACCATTTAGCGGATTAACCGCCGGCGAGGATCAGCGGCTTGCGCCTGGAGTGGTCATCACCTCTGAGCCTGGGCTGTATTATCCCGAAAAAGGCATGGGTTTCCGCATTGAAGACACACTTTGGGTTCGCCCCGACGGTCGCATGGAAATCCTTGCTGAGTATCCGTATGATTTTGTTTTGCCGATGAAAAAGTGGAGTAAGTAATAAGTGATAAGTGAAAAGTAAATTTATTTATGATTAGACCTCTTGCATAAGTAAAGCGTTGAAAACCACAAAGTCACCAAGACACTAAGCCACTAAGTTTTTTCCTTTGAGTCTTCGAGACTTTGTGCCTTTGTGTCCAAAAATGGACTTTCGCAAGAGGTCTATTGTATGATTTGAAACCTTCAACCTGAAACACATAATGAGTAAAAAATGACTGACTTAAAACCTGCCCGTATTCTTGCTGTAGAAACTTCTTGTGACGAAACCGCCTGCGCCATCGTTGAAAACGGACGCGCGCTTCTTTCCTCTGTTGTCGCTTCGCAAATGGAAATTCATGCGCGGTACGGCGGCGTATATCCTGAAGTGGCATCGCGTCAGCATGTTTTGAGCGTTACGCCGGTGGTGGAGCAGGCGCTCGCGCAGGCGCACCTCACGCTCAACGATATTGATGCGCTCGCTGTTACACAGGGACCCGGTCTCGCGGGGTCGCTGGTGGTGGGCATGAACATGGCAAAAGGACTTGCGCTCGGCACAGGCTTGCCTTTGGTGGGGGTCAATCACCTCGAAGGACACCTTTATTCGGCATGGGTCTACGAAGCAGGCGATCTTGTTCCGCCCGCGCCGCAGTTCCCTTTGATGGCGTTGCTTGTTTCTGGCGGACATTCTGAACTGAATCTGATGACCGATCATCTGACGTATCAACGGCTCGGCTCCACACTTGACGATGCGGCGGGTGAAGCCTTCGACAAAGTTGCCCGTCTGTTGGAACTTGGCTACCCTGGCGGTCCTTCCATCCAAAAAGCCGCCGAAGAGGGTGACCCAAATCGCTTTAAATTTCCACGCGCCTGGCTTGAAGGCACGCATGATTTTTCGTTCAGCGGATTAAAAACATCGGTTTTATATGAAGTGCGTGAGTTGAAGAAAAGGAGCAATACATTGCCCGTCCATGATCTGGCGGCTTCTTTCCAAAAAGCCGTGGTGGATGTGCTTTACAAGAAGACGATCAATGCTGCGCGTGAGTTTGGCGCAAAGGAAATATTGGTTGCGGGCGGTGTCTCGGCTAACCGCGCTTTGCGTCAAATATTCAGGGCGCAGAATGAATTTCCTGTTCATATTCCCCCGCTATCCTTGTGTACTGATAATGCCGCCATGGTTGCCTCGGCTGGGTATCATCGGTACGCGCTTGGGCATGTGTCGCAATTGGATATTGATGTTTTGCCGACTTGGCCCCTGTCACAAGTGGGTGTGTAAAGCAAAGGCGGCATATCCATTAAAACCAAAGCGCGGAATTGACTTGCCCAAGTCAATTCCGCGCTTTACATTAGGAGAATGTATTTACTATTATATTCAGCGAGATAAGTATTTGCTGAATATAACTTAAGGGGCGGATGAGAGTTTTTGAAAATTTGACCAGCAATTATTCCAGCAAATCAGAATGGGTTAAAGCGATCATCAACTCAGGCAGTGAAATTGGTCCTTCGCGCAGAATGATGGGGTCTGCGCCTGTGCAATCTACCAGTGTGGATGGGATGCCGCCTTTGGTCTTTCCTCCATCCAAAATTAAAGGGATGCGTCCGTTGAGTTGGTCGTACACTTCCTGTGCAGTGGATGGGCTTGCCTGTCCTGAAATATTTGCCGAGGTGACGGCCATGGGACCGGCGGCGCGGAGCAGGGCGCGGGCGTTGTGATGGTCAGGGATGCGGACTGCGACGGTGTGGGTGGCGGAAACTGCCAGGGGTAGAATCTGCTTTTTGGGGACGATACAGGTCAAGGGTCCAGGCCAGAAGCGGGCGGCAAAACGGAGAGCCATGTTTGGGATGTCATCCGCAATTTTTTCGAGGTCGCCCAAATCTCCGATCAAGATGGGAATGGCTTTTTCAATGGGGCGGTTTTTAGCAGTGTAGATGGATTCGATGGCGGCATTGTCAAATGCAAGCGCACCCAGCCCGTAAACGGTGTCGGTGGGAAAGGCGATGATGCCGCCGTTTTGCAGGATGTTGAGCGCCTGTCTGATTTCTTCGGCGGGGATAATTTCAGTTTTCATCTTTTCCAAATTCTCTTATAAAGATTTCCACAACTGCGGGGTCAAAGTGTTTTCCAGATTCGGCTTCGATGTATTTTATGACCTTTTCTTTTTGCCAGCCTTTGCGATAGCGGCGATCATGCGAGAGCGCGTCGTACACGTCAATGATGGCGAAGATGCGCGCTTCGAGGGGAATGTCGCTGCCTTTCAATCCGTGCGGGTAACCAGTGCCGTCCCATTTTTCATGGTGGTAGCGGGGAATGGCAAGTGAGGGGCGCAGGTATTCAATGGGGTAGAGCAAGTTGTAGGCAATTTGCGGGTGGGTCTGCATTATTTTTATTTCCTCTGCAGTGAGCGCCCCGGGCTTGTGTAGAATTTCATCGGGAATGCCGAGTTTGCCAATGTCGTGCAGCAGTGCGCCTCGGTGAATGTGGATGAGTTGTTCTTCGGTAAATCCCATTCGAATGGCAATGCGTCCGACCATGTCGGTGACGCGCTGGGTGTGTCCCTGTGTTTCGCGGTCGCGGATTTCCAATGCGTGAGACCAACCTTCAAGCGTGGTTTCGTAGGCATTCCGTATATCTCTGTTTGATCTTCTGAGGGTGTTGACCAGCGCGTTGTTTTTTTGCAGCGTATTTTCAAGTTGATTGGCAATAGCCCAGGTCATTAAGGCCAGGCAGAATAGCGCAATGACGGCTGTGAGGTTATATTCCCATATATAGCCGGTTAGGATGCTGGATGCGGTGTAGGCGGCGGCAGTCAGGGTTGCAAAAAGGAATGAACTGCTTGGGCGGATGACAAAACTGGATATGCCGACGGGCAGGCTAAAGACAACCATCAGGTATTCCATAAACTTGGGGTCGCTTCCAAACGCGGCCGCCAGGATGGAAAAACTGATGGAGATGTAGGCGGTAAGCGTTACATGCCCCTTTTGATTTAATTTCCAGAAAATGTAAAGGGGAATGAATATGATAATGTCTTGAATAAGATAAAGTTCGTATTCTGGAGACTTAAACATGGACAGGACAAATAGGTTGTTAATAAGCATGTGTATTGCAAGCCCAAATAGCAGTGCAATATAGAGCGCAAGCAATTTTCCTTTGCGTTCAAGGGCAGGGTCGGCGGTCTGTATGTCTGCCAGTTTGGACAAGCGATCCCACCATTTTTTGTGAAGTTGCTTTTGAATTTCCATTATGAACACGATGCTCTCTCTGTCTGATTATATACCGCACAGGGTTATAAATTAGTATTTATCTGTGATTGAAAAAGCGGAGTTCAAACAGTGACGTCTATTTTTTGAGTAATGATTCGTGTCAAAATTGTTGTTCATGGAATTGGATTTCGAGCAGGCGGTCATGCCCTGCAAGGTCTTGATGCAGGTGGATGCTGACATTCGAGAATGAATCGTAGGCGAGGCTGAGGGCTTTTACGCCGAGGGTGGCTTCGGTTTCAAGCAGCATTATCCCCTGCGGGGCAAGCCAATTGGGTGCAAGTTCAAACAGGCGGCGGTATGCGTCTAATCCATCTGTGCCGCCGTCAAGGGCGATGGTGGGTTCGCGCCCAAAGATGGGAAGCAGGCGTAAGGTATCGGTAGGGATGTAGGGCGGGTTGGCGCAAATTAAGTCGAAGGATGAAGGACGAGGGGTGAAGGATGAAGAAGGGAGTAAATCACATTCGACAAATTCAATTTGATGTTGTACGTTGAATTTGTCTGCATTATGTTTTGCCACCCGCAGGGCGGCAGGTGAGATGTCGGTGGCGAGGATGCGGGCGTCTGGAACTTGTGTCGCGATGGATATGGCGATTGCGCCAGAACCTGTGCCAATGTCTGCGATGGCGGGGTTACGTTCAGGGTGTTTGGTTGATGAGGCTTGCATCCAGGCGATTGCTTTTTCCACCAGTAATTCTGTTTCAGGGCGGGGGATGAGGACATCTTCTGTGATCTCAAATTCGAGCCCGAAAAATTCCCAGTGACCGAGGATGTAAGGCAGGGGTGTGCCCGCCTGGAATTTTTCAAATGCCTGGGTTGCCGATTCAATTTGCGGTGCGGTGAGGCGCGTATCGAGGTGCGCCAGCAGCCACGCGCGCGGCTGTTCCAGTACGTGGGCGAGGATGATCTGTGTATCAAGTTGGGTTGAATCGTTTTTCAGCCGCGCAGTAAATAGTCTGAGCAGTTCTTCCGCGTTCATTCGGTATTTCCAAATAATATTTTTTGGCGTAGGGGGTGTTGGGAGGCGCAGTTCATAATTGTCCAATAAAAATATTGTGGCGGCTGATATGCCGCCACAATATTTTTATTCATCATCTTCCATGCCCGTTGCGGCGAGCCGTTCTGATTCGTCCTGCGTGGAGAGTTCATCAATAAATTGATCTATTGCGCCGTCCATAACCGAGGGCAGGTTGTAACTTGAGTATCCAATGCGGTGATCGGTGACGCGGTTTTGCGGGTAATTGTAGGTGCGGATTTTTTCCGAGCGGTCTCCCGACCCAACCTGTGAGCGGCGGTCGGCTTCGAGTTCGGCACGGCGTTTTTGTTCTTCTATTTCATATAAACGCGCGCGCAAAATGCTCAGGGCGCGGAGTTTGTTTTGCAGTTGAGAGCGTTCGTCCTGACAGGTGACGATCATCCCTGTTGGTTTGTGATACAGACGCACGGCGGTCGAGTTCTTTTGTACGTTTTGTCCGCCTGCGCCAGAGGAACGGTAGACTTCAATGATGATGTCGGTTTCGGGGATGTCCACTTCCACATCGTCCACTTCAGCCAGTACGGTCACGGTTGCTGTGGATGTGTGGATTCGTCCCTGTGATTCAGTGGTTGGCACACGCTGTACGCGATGCACACCCGATTCATATTTCAGTTTTGAGTATGCGCCTTTGCCTTTGACTTCAAAGATTACTTCTTTGAAGCCGCCGACGCCAATGGCGCTTTCGGACATTAACTCAACCTTCCAGCGTTTGCCATCCACATAGCGAGTGTACATGCGGTACAGGTCGGCGGCAAAGATGGCGGCTTCGTCGCCGCCTGCGCCTGCGCGAATTTCAAAGATGACATTGCGCTCGTCGCGCGGGTCTTTGGGTACGAGCATACCCCTGATTTCTTTTTCAAGTTTTTCGATCTTTGGTTCAAGATCGTCCACATCGGCTTTTGCCAGCGCGATCATTTCCGCGTCATTTTCTGAAATGATAAGGGCTTTGGCTTCGTCGAAACTTTTCACCGCCTGACGGTATTCGCGCGCCTTCAAGATCAACGGTTCCAGATCAACGCGTTCTTTGTTGATCTCTGCGGCGCGTTGATAGTTGAGTGTCACATCCAGCAGTTCATCGCCCAATTGTTCGTATCGTTCTTCAATTGCTTTTAATTTGTCGAGCATATCTTAATCCATTGTTGGAGGGTTGCGAATTATTTGAAACGCAATAACGGCGCATTCCATGAATGCGCGAAAAAAAACGCGGCACGCGAAACTGTGCCGCACAGGCATTATTATATCATTTTGAACTTAGAGAGCGTTTCTTAAGTACAAATTTGTACAAGAAAAGAGCATTATCCACAGAGATTTTTACAGGTTTTTCTCAGTGACCTTCGTGATCTCAGTGGTAAAAAGCCTTTAAGAAACACTCTCTTAACTTAAAATTTTGAAACTGCGGAAAGCACCATCGAAAGGATCAGAATAATTGCAAATATCGCAAAAAAGATTTGAGCCGATTTTGCTTTTTGCTTTGTTGCGCGGTCTGCTTCTGTGGTTTTTGTTTGTTTTTTGTTTTTTGAGATTTTTCCAGTCATTTTTATACTCGCTATTTAATATGTTTGTAAAAGGCTTGGGACATTACCTTTTCAAGTTCGTCAATTGTAACAGGCTTCATCACGTATCCATCTGCGCCCAGTTGCATGGCTTTATCTACCATCACATCTGCGGCTTCAGAGGAAAGCATGATGATTGGCAGGTTTTTCCACTCTTTACGGCGGCGCAGAAATTCCAGCATATCCAATCCGCTGACTTCGGGCATGTTGATGTCCAGCACCATTAGGTCAGGTTGTCCGCCTGCCAACAGGGCTTGTGCGGCAGTCCGTGGATTAAAAAAATACTTTGTCTCGCAGTCCAGTAGTTTGAGCATCAAACTAACCGCGCGCCCCATTTCTTCATCATCATCAACGATCCAGATTAGTTTCATTTTTTTATGTTCTCTTCAACGTAATTTAAGAACTCAAAGAAGGTAATTTCGGTGTTTGTAAAATCGTGCCTTTGCGGATCTTCATAAGGATGCCAATGCCAGGCGGTACCTGAATTATCTGCGCCAAAAATGCGCTCATTATTTTTGATTTGGGCGAACGCTGTTTTTTGCGTTTCCGAACTGTAATATACATCCAAAAATGTGCGGTTTGCAAGGGAAATTCTGATGCGGACTTGTCTTCTAGTCTCACTTATGATTTGGATTCGCATTACTGCTTGTGAGTTTGAGCAAATACCCAGGATGTTTTGCCTAAACTCGGCCGCGCTTATGACAGCCATTGCTCATACTCCATCAAATCTTGCATCTCAACGATGTCAGTTTCCCACTCCCACCCATCTTTTTCAATTTCATATGAATATGGGTTTTCGATTTCTCCGTTTTTACACGACTCTTCAAAGTCTGCAAATGACATGCCATATTTTTTTTCGTAGACCGAGATTTTTTCCTGTAGTGCGCGAATTTTTAGTTGAAAGAAATCTTTTAAGATTTTTGATAGCGCATCATTAATATTGGAAACACCTGCTGTTTGTTGCAGGATTTCATAAATTGGGTTGGATAAAGAAACAGATTTTGTAATCATGCTTACTCCTATTCCAAATGCGCTTTTATTGATTCCGCCGCATTTCTGTTTACGCCTTTGACCGCGGCTAATTCTTCCAGGGTGGCTTCCTTGATCTTATCCATGGAGCCAAAATGTTTCAAGAGCGCTTTTCTGCGCGTGGGTCCAATACCGGGGATGGAATCCAGTTGAGATGCCAGTCCTTGTTTGGTGCGTCTTGCGCGGTGGGCTGTGATTCCATAACGGTGCGCCTCGTCGCGGATTCTCTGCACCAGGTAAAGTCCCTGTGAATGGCGCGGCAGAATCAGCGGCTGGCTGTTATGGGGGAAGAAAATTTCCTCTTCCTGTTTTGCAAGCCCAACTACTGGCACTTTGTCGAATAGATCGAATTGTTCGAGGACTTTGACCACGCGGCTCAGTTGACCTTTACCACCGTCAATAATGATCAGATCAGGCAGGAAGGAAAAAGACGCGTCAGGTTTCGACCCTGGGGCTGGATTCTCGCTGAGCGAAGTAGAAGCGCTCCACCTTTTGAATCTGCGTGTGAGCATTTCCTCCATTGACGCAAAATCATCTGGGGCGCCAATGCTGGTGCTGTCAATGTTGAATTTTCGATATAGGTTTTTGGCAGGCGTGCCTTGCTCAAATACGATCATCGCGCCGACGGTTGCCACACCCTGCGTGTGACTGACATCATAACACTCGATACGGTTGGGCGGCGCCGATAATTTTAACGCAGACTGTAATTCGCCGAGCGCCTGTTCCTGTTTATGAGCATCTGCCTGCCATTGGGCGCGGAGCGCCTGCAAGGTCTCGGATGCGTTTTCAGCGGCCATCTCCACCAGATCGTGTGGTTGACCATCTTTCGGCACGAATAATTCCACTTTTTGTCCGCCGCGTTTAGACCTGAGCCACTGCCCGATGATCTTTGCTTCCTCTACCTGTATTTCTTCCGGTATCATTACCTGTTCGGGAATGTTGGCGGCTTCGGTGTAGAACTGTTTGACGAATTCCGTCATTACTTGCTGGTTGTCTGTATCTTCGGTGCCTTCGAGGATGAAGTATTCGCGTCCGATCAGTTTGCCGCCGCGAATAAAGAAAATCTGCACGCAGGCTTCGCCGTCTGTGCGGGCCATGGCCAGCACATCCGAATCTTTGTAATCAGATGCAAAGACAATTTTTTGTCTTTCAACAATGGAGCCGACGGCTTTCAATTGGTCGCGCACGGCGGCGGCTTTTTCGAAACGCATTTCTTCTGAGGCTTTTTGCATCTCTGCTTCAAGCCGCGTTATGATCTCTTCGCTGTGTCCGCTGAGGAATTCCATCAGGTCAGAGATCATTTGGCGGTACCCAGCCTGGGACGCTGATCCTATGCAGGGGGCAACACACAGTTTGATGTCAAAGTAGAGACACGCGCGTTTATCGAGTCCGGTAATTTCGCGGTCACAGGTCAGGTAGGGGAAGATGTGGCGCAGGGTGTCTAATGTTTGGTAGACCGCCCATGCAGAGGTGTACGGACCGAAATAGCGCGAGCCATCTTCGACCATTTGCCGTGTGACGGTTACTTTGGGATATGGCTCATTCCAATGAATTTTTATGTACGGATAACGCTTGTCGTCTTTGAGGCGGATGTTGTATTTGGGGCGGTGCTTCTTGATTAGGTTCATCTCAAGAATGAGCGCCTCAAGTTCCGAGCCGACCACGATCCATTCGATGTCTACAATGTCGCGCACAAGGCGGCGGGTCTTCGCATCGTGACTTGAATCAGAATGGAAATATGACCGCACGCGGTTCTTCAAACTGATGGCTTTGCCGACGTAAATAATAGTCCCTTCGGCATTGCGGTAAATATAACAGCCCGGCTTGGCAGGCAGCGTTGCAAGAATACCTTGCAGTTTCTCAGAAATTTCCATTGACAGCAATTATAAATTAGAAACCCAGTGACCCCAATTACCTGTTTACTTTTTTGATTTTGAATTTACAATGACATCAAACCAATTCAAAAGGAGATAATAATAATGGAACCAACTTTTTCAAACGTACCTGCGTCAAACATGCCTGTTAAATCTGGCGGCGGAAATGAAAAAATCATGGCGATTGCTTCGCTGGTATTGGGCGTCCTTAATTTATGCGCGTGGTTTTTGCCGATCTGTGGTATTCCACTTGCCATTATTGGTATCGTTCTTGGCTTTCTTGGGATGAAGGACTCATCTCAAAAGACGATAGCCATTATCGGCATGGCGTTGTGCGGGTTTGGTTTGTTGCTGGCTTGTGGAAATGCCGCCTATGGCGCGTATGTTGGATATACTCAGGGTGTCCAAGGTTTGATCCCATAATTCAAGCTTCAAAAAAAATAAAAAAACGCCCCTTGAAATTTTGATTCAAGGGGCGTTTGCTTTTACCGTTTACTTGTTAACTTCTGTCGCGGGTGGTTGAGGCATACGATGTTCGCCCGGTAGAAGCGGCATTTCTGCCATGGCATAGGCAAATTCATAGGCAGTGTCTGCTCCGCCTTCGCCCACAATGGGTTCGATCAACCCATTTTCATTTGAATCTACGCCAGAGACCACTTGTACTGAAAGCGCTGTCATTTCTTTAATGAGCGGTTTCATTTCTGCGCTGAAGGGCATTTTTTGTAATTGCAGGGCTTTTTCAAGTATCTGCTCTGTCCAGCCTGTCATATTTTCGCCGCAGGTCACAACATTGGCGCTGTTTAATTTTATATTTTCTGTCGCATCAACAGCCTGCGCGGCGAAATTTGCGTGCGAAATGGACTGGGCAATGTAACCTTGATCGGTGTAGCCCGGGTCTCCATTGTGCAGCAACCCAAACCTATCACTGGGATCGTTGACCGTGCCATCCGCATTCCAATCTTTGTACTGACTTGTGTTTGCATTGCCCACAATTTGGTTGATGATCTCTTCGGTTTTTAAGCGCATGAGTTCTTCATCGCCATTTGAGTAGGCTTTATTCAACTCATCTGTGCTGGTTGCGAGGGTATCTGACGTAGCCCATAATCCCTGAATGAGCGCAGTTGCATTGGGCGCAGTTTGGAATGAAACAACAAGGTGCCGCACATGGATGAGAGCCAGCGGAGGAAATACAGAGGATGCGATAATTTCATCCATTGCTTCGTTTGGCCTTGGATCATTATCCACTTCCAGCGTGACTTCGAGTTGGTCAAAAACCAACAGAATATTTTCCTGATTTGGGTTGGTAAAAAACAACTGCCCCTGCCCCGCCTCATCCATTTTGACTGTGCCTATATTGCGTCGAACTTCTCCGCCTTGAGCAAGTAACCATACTTCGTAATGCGTCCCCGCTTTCAGCGTTGGGAGCGCGGAAAATGAAATTGACACTTTATCCATTATCAGATACGAGTCTGAAAACGAAATACGCCCAATGGGTTGATTTTTATTGATCACAGGCGCAGACCAGAAACGGGATGCGGCGAAGGTCAATGCGATGATCAGAAGTGTGCCTACGCCTGCCCATAGCCAGGGGAAGGGACGCGCCTGCCTGGGCGTTTCAACAGGCGTTTTAGCAATCTTCAACAACCTTATTGTGTCTGCCGACACAGTGTGTCCGTTGAAGACCGCTGTGAACTCATCGGCTAAGTCTTTGGCTGTGGCGTAACGAATTTCGGGGTCTTTTGCAAGCGTGCGATCAATGATCAGTTGCAGATCAGGCGAGATACCAAAGATTGGCGGCGGCGGATCGTTCAGATGTTTCATCAGAATGCCAAACGATGATTCCGCGTCAAAGGGAACCACGCCCGCCAGCATTTCATACAACATCACACCAAGCGAGTAGATATCGGTCTTGTGGGTTACTTTTTCGCCGCGCGCCTGTTCGGGACTCATATAAGCGGGCGTGCCAGAAACTGTTCCGGTTGAGGTTTGGATCGATGAATCCAGCAGGCGAACCAGCCCAAAGTCAGTCAGAATCGGGTCTACATCTTCGGGCAATGGTTGTTCGGCATCCACGGGTCCGCTGGCTGAACGTAGCAATACATTGGCGGGTTTTATGTCGCGATGGATAATGTGTTTGCTGTGGGCGTAATCAATAGCAGAGGCAAGCGCAGAAAGAATCTGCGCCACCATTTTGAGCGGTAGTTTTTCTTCGCGTTTGTGCAGGGCTTTTAAGTAATTTCCAAGCGAAGCGCCCGGTATGAGTTCCATGACGAGGCAGGGTTGTTCATCCACCAACTCGTAATCAAATACTTGAATGATGTTGGGATGCCGCAGGCTGGCAACCACGCGCGCTTCGCGTTCAAACCGCTTGTGATTATCAGGGTCGCTATCAACCTGCTCACGCATGATCTTGACGGCTACTTTGCGGTTGAGCGCGGTATGCTCGCCGAGATACACTTCAGCCATGCCGCCGCGCGCGATAAATTCACCAATTTGCACTTGACCTAAAGTTTTACCAGTCCATTTTGACATTTGCGGATTATACCCGATAGTATAATTCGACGACTTGTGAGGAGATTTCAATGACAATGATGCTTGAAGAAATACTGCGCGACCACCTGCGTGTACGCCACTTGACGCTTGCCGCCGCAGAATCCTGTACCGGTGGTTTGGTCTCAGATCGGATCACCAATGTTTCGGGGTCGTCGGAATATTTTCCCGGCGGGGTTGTGGCTTATTCCTATGAAGCCAAAGCCAATTTGCTCAGCGTATCGTGGGATACGCTCAATGCGCATGGCGCTGTGAGTGGAGAAACCGTGCTTGAAATGGCGCACGGTGCGCGCAAATTATTTAACGCCGATATTGGCATATCAGTCAGCGGTATTGCGGGCCCAACGGGTGGCTTGCCGGGGAAACCTGTTGGCACCACATGGTTTGGGCTGGCGACGAACACAGGTGAATGGGCGCGTCATTTTATTTGGGATGGGGATCGTATACAAAATAAACATCACTCATCAGAAGCCGCGCTTCAGTTTATTGTGGATTATCTTGAAGGAAAACTTGCATGAACACAGTTGTTCTTATTTCTGCAAATGCCGAGTGGCGCGTGGTGCAGGAGTTGTATCCAACCCTTAAGATTCAGCACTCGCCCTATGGTGAATTCGCTGACCTTCCCACGTTGAACGTTGAACGTTTAACGTTATTCCACGGCGGCTGGGGAAAAATTTCGGCGGCGGCTACGGCGCAATATGTAATTGACCATTTCAAACCCGATCTGTTGATCAACCTGGGTACTTGCGGAGGATTCTCAGGACGCATTGAAACGGGAGCGATCATCCTTGTGGATCGAACGCTGGTCTACGACATCATCGAGCAGATGGGCGATGGCGCCGAGGCGATTGAGCATTATTCAACGGAGATCGATCTTTCGTGGTTGGATGATAGACGATGGACTGCGGACGATGGTTTATCGTCTATTGTCCGCGGTCTGTTAGTTTCTGCCGACAGGGATATTGTCGTGGATGATATTCCCATGCTGATCGAAAAATACGATGCAGTTGCCGCAGATTGGGAATCGGGTGCAATTGCATGGGTGGCGAAAAAGAACAATGTCCGTGTTTTGATTTTGCGCGGAGTTACGGATCTGGTTGGAGGCGATGGGGGAGAAGCCTACGGCAACATCGAATTATTCCGCGAGCGGACAAAGACCGTGATGAGCGAGTTGTTCCGTCAGTTGCCTGAGTGGTTGAAATCAAGTGACAGTCACCTTTAAGGTGACTGTCACTTTTTAGCAAACGAAAGGCGAATCCCGATTCAATTGGATAATGGAATGCGACGTATCCTCCAGTAAAAAAAGTAAGTAACTTGACTGACTTCAAATTCAGCGTCTTTCTCTGCTATTCTTTGCAAGGCAGTTAATAAAAAAATCGGATGTCATTTGGACATCCGATTTTCATTTACTTTCCCAATCTTCCCCGCTCCACATCAATTACTTCATTCTCCAACTGCTTAAACAGTGGACGTGGTATCTGATCCTGTATCAAGTAGCATTGGAACGTTGGATAAAACATCGCCAGTTGCTGGATTTCGAAGAGTCACATAAGCAACTGGCGCAGGTGGATTGTAATTTTCTGCATCGTACTCAGGCATTGGGCTTTTCCTCAGTGACAGTCAGCTCGAAACGAACCGCATCCTCACGCCGAGCGAAATGTGGCGAAAGAATTTGTACCGGTTTTTTACTGTCAAGCGTCACATGGATCACTTCTTCAGTGACAACCACATACACCTTTGCGTTCTCAGGCAGTTGCACTCCTTCATTCAAAAGGATACTGCCTTTTTGGACAACACCTTCATAAGTTATAAGAGTCATGGGACACCTCTAAAAAGATTATAGCACGGGAATTATTTGCCTAATCTCGCTCTCTCCACATCAATTACTTCATTTTCCAACTTCTTGAACAGCGGACCTGGCTGATTCAATTTCTTCCCCGGCTGTAAATCGCTGGGTATCCATTGCGCGTTGGTGTTGTTACCATCTGGTCTCTGACCAGATGCAGAAGTTGCCCTATACCGCAAAACCGTATGCTCGCCGAGTGAGTCTTTCACAGTCTCGGTGTATTGCTCGCCGAAGAGCGGAGTTTCATAATTAAAGTACGTGTGCAGTTTTTCGCAGGTGAACGGCAGGAACGGGGCGAACATCACCTTGAGCGAGTCAATGGCTTTGAGCGCAGTGTAAACGGTCTTGCCCGCTTCGGCTTTGTCCACTTTGATGGCTGACCACGGCGCGTTGACGTCGAGATATTGATTGACCACGGTGGCGAGTTTCATCGCTTCACCCAAGGCGGAACGCAGGCGCACGGCATCGAGTTCCGCTCCCACAGTGTTGAATCCATTTTCGATGGTGGCGAGCAGTTCAAGGTCGGCGGGGCGCAACGCAAGCGCACCCTGAGCCGTGTCGAAGGGCACATCGGGCACATGCCCATCCCAATTCTTGTAACAAAACGCCAGCACGCGGTTCGCAAGGTTGCCCCAGGTGGCTACCAGTTCATTGTTGTTGCGCGCCACAAACTCCGCCCAATCCCAGTCGCTGTCTTTGCTTTCGGGCATATTGACGGTCAGGTAGTAGCGGATGGCATCCGGATCAAAGCGAGTCAGCGCGTCGCGTCCCCAGATCGCCCAGTTGCGCGAGCCGCTGATCTTCTTGCCTTCGAGATTCATAAATTGATTGGCGGGCACATCGTACGGCAAAATCAGCGGGATTTTTTCGCCAGTGAAGATTTCCATGAACGCGCTTCCAACTCCCATTAACTCGGCGGGCCATAAAGATGTGTGGAAGAAGATGTTGTCCTTGCCGATAAAATGATATTGCTTCGCTTTGGGATTTGTCCACCAATCGCGCCACGCTTCGCCACTACCCGATACCTGACTCCACTCGATGGGAGCAGAGAGATACCCGATAACGGCTTCGAACCACACGTAGAGTTTTTTCGTTTCCCAACCCGCCTCGGTGACCGGAACGGGGATTCCCCAGTCGAGGTCGCGGGTGATGGCGCGCGGCTTGAGTCCCTCGGCTTCGACCTTTCTCAGCGATTCGCCCAGCACGGTATCGCGCATGTAACTGGAGCGATCCTGCAAGTATTTTTTCACATCGGGTTCGAGTTTCGATAGGTCAATAAAATAATGTTCGGTGTCACGCAGTTCAGGCGAAGATGTATCGCCTTCAACTTTTGATTTCGGGTTGACAAGTTTGGTCGGGTCAAGCACATTGCCGCAGGCATCGCATTGGTCAGAGCGCGCACCATCGGTGCCGCAGATGTAGCAAGTCCCTTCAATGTAACGGTCTGGCAGAAAGCGTTTCAAGCCAGGCGAGAACCATTGCGGCTCGGTCTTCTTGAAAAGGTATCCGTTCTTCTCCAATGCCAAAAAGATGGTCTGCGAAACCTTGAAATGATTCTCGCTGTGGGTGGTGGTGTACAGGTCATACGAGATGCCAATTTTCTGAAACAACTCAATGAAGCCCTCATGATAGGACTTGTACACTTCCTCGACCGGCTTTCCGAGTTTATCCGCGCTCATGGTGACGGGCGTGCCGTGTGAATCGGTGCCGGTGATCATCAACACCTTGTCTCCCTTGAGGCGGTGATAACGCGCGGCAATATCTCCGGGCAGGTGTGAACCCGTCAGGTTTCCGACGTGAATTTCAGCATTGGCATAGGGCCAGGCGACAGCAATGAGGATGTTCTCGTTCATGGGTAACTCCGCGTAAAATTCTTGATTTATATTTGATGAATCAAACGGTGATTTGCATTTGGCTGACAGCCAATCACTAAAAAAGAAACGGACTGCCCGCGTTACTGGGCAGCCCGTTATTCGTGCAGGGACGAAAAACTAACGTGCTTTCCAGGCGCGGGTATGCATCTTCATATTCATTCGCATGATGTCAGCAGGTTTTGTTTTCATGGCGTGTAGTTTACTATGTCCCGTAATAAGTTGCAAGGTGATTTATTTTTTGCGGCAATTCCCAGTATGAAAATATTTGTAATTGGCAACTAATTCCATGCTTATTGCGCTCATCTCTTCAACGAGGGGAGTGGCTAACCTTATGGGCTTGCCAAATGATTTCACCACGGAGCACACAGAGATCACTGAGAAAAAACTCTTAAAATCTCTGTGGTAAAGGAGGCTTAGCCCATTCTGTTAGTCATTTCCTTCAATACGCCTGTAAGAATTTTCAAACCTTAATGTGTTAAACTATTAATGTACTTTTGATTTATCAACTGGCAGCGGAGGCAGCCATGGCTTGGCATAAAAATCGAACAATAGTTTGGTATGCTATAGTTGGTTTTCTGGCGGGGTTTATATTTCCCATTTTCGGGTTTGGACTTGAGTTTAGCGCGGAACATCTGCCCTTTACTCTTGATTCTTTTTTATACATTCAACAGACGCAATCTTTAATTTGGATCGTGGAACTTGCTCCGCTGGTTTTGGGGTTTATGGCGGGGCTAATTGGTCGGCAGCATAGTTTTTCCGTCATCATTTCTCAGGCAAAAAAAGAATGGGAAACCACTTTCGACGCCTTTTCTGATCCGATCTTTATCACAGATCCAGAGGGGCGTATTATTCGTTGTAATCATGCAGCGTTGGACAGGCTAAACTCAACCTACATTAAGTTGCTTGGCAGGAAATTGACAGACGTTTTAGTTGAAGGTCAAACGGAAGATACTGGGATTATTGAGTGCTCTGAGAAAGAACGTGTCTGGTTTGAACGAGTATATGATGTGACATTGTGCCCCGTCACTGTTGATGGTGTGGTACAGAGTACGATTTGTATTCTGCATGACATCACCAAACGTAAACAAACCGAAGAGACTCTGCGAGAGAGTCAGTCGCTGTATCATTCACTCGTTGAAGTTTCACCCTTGAGCATTTGCCGTAAAGACCTGGAAGGACGTTTCACGTTTGCCAACCAACGCTTCCTGGAACTGTCGCAAATTACGCTTGCAGACCTTGTTGGAAAAACTGATTTCGATCTGCACCCGTCAGAGTTGGCTGAAAAATATCGAAACGATGATCTATCGGTGATGGAAAGTGGGCAGGTTCGGGAATTGATCGAAGAGCGCGCTGTCCACATTGGCGAGACCGCCATCGTCCAAAGCATCAAAGCGCCAATTTATGACGGGGCGGGAAGGATCAACGGCATCCAGATTTCCTTCTGGGACATTACCGACCGCAAACGGGCAGAAGCTGAGTTACAAGCGCTTTTCGCGGCCATGACCGATGTAATTATCGTTTATAACGCTGAAGGACGTTATTTAAAGGTTGCGCCAACCAATCAATCCAATTTATATCGTCCGCCTGCCGAGATGGTTGGGATGACTGTCTCGGAACTTTTTCCGCCCGAACAGGCTTCCTTTTTCCTTGGAAAAATTCAACAAACCCTGGAAACAGGTGAGTTAACCAGCGCCGAATACAGATTGACCATTGATGGGAAGGATATTTGGTTTTCTGCCCTTATCTCACCCATGTCAGCGGATTCCGTCATTTGGGTGGCGCGAGACATTACCGACCTCAAGCAGGCGGAAGAGAAATTGATGGTCGAGCGTAATTTGTTAGGTACCCTGATAGACATCCTGCCGGACAATATTTTTGTTAAAGATGTCAACGGACGCTTGATTATGGATAACATTGCGCATCGACGCCTTTTAGGTGCAATTGTGATGGCAGAGGTTGCGGGTAAGACGGATTTTGATTTCTTCCCCAAGGAATTTGCTGTGTCATACTTGGCCGACGAGCAGAGCATCATACAATCAGGTGAGTCGATGATTAATCGCGAAGAACTCACTGTTGATAAGGATGGCAATCAAAGATGGCTGCTAACAACCAAGGTTCCGTTACACGATCAGCAGGGGATTATTACCGGCATCGTAGGCATTAACCACGATATCACCGAGCGAAAGCAGTTGGAATCGTCATTGCAGGAAAGCGAACGACGTTTCAAGTTGGCTTCCTGGGCAACGAAAGATGTTATTTGGGAACGCAACTTTCTCACCAATACAATCTTGTGGAACGAAAGTATGCGCATGGTATTCCATTTTCCGTCCGGGGAAATTAAGCCGACTGTTGAATGGTGGCAAGATCATATCCATCCTGCAGAACGGGTCAAAGTGACAAACAGTATCCAGGCAGTAATTGAACAACGAGGAAATTTTTGGTCAAACGAATATCGCTTTCGCCTGTTTGACGGCTCATACGCGAATATCTTTGACCGTGGTTATATTTTGTATAACGAGCAGGGTGAACCAACGCAGATGATTGGGGCTATGGTTGATATTACCGAGCAAAAGCAGGCGGAAGAGAGATTGGAGGCTGAGCGTAATTTATTAACTACACTGATTGATAATATACCCGACTATATTTATGTTAAGGATGTCGATAGCCACTTCATCATGAATAACATCGCGCATCGACGGGTTTTGGGAGCAGCCACGCAGGAGGAGATTTCGGGCAAGACAGATTTTGATTTCTTCCCCAAGGATCTTGCTGAGCCATATTTTGCCGACGAGCAGAAAATCGTCCAATCAGGCAAATCGTTGATTAATCACGAAGAACCCACCGTTGACAAGGATGGCAATCAAAAATGGCTGTTAACAACCAAAGCGCCGCTGCGTGATCACCAGGGAGTCGTTACAGGCATTGTGGGCATTACCCGCGACATCACAGAGCGAAAGCGAATAGAAGAGAGGTTGTTGGTTGAGCGTAATTTGTTGAATACGCTGATTAATAACATACCCGACTATATTTATGTAAAGGACATGCAGGGATGCAAGATCATTTCCAACACCGCAGACTGGCAGGGATCAGGCGGGAAGACAATGGAAGAGGTGTTGGGGAAAACAGACTTTGATACATATCCGCCTGAATTGGCCGCCAAGTTTTGGGCTGATGACAAGTCCGTTCTTGATTCAGGAATACCGATCGTAAATTCTCAGGAACCTGGCCGCGATGGCAAAGGCAATACAAGATGGGTGTTGACCACGAAAGTTCCATTGCAGGACGCAAATGGGCAAATTATGGGACTTGTGGGAATTGGGCGGGATATTACCGAACAAAAACAAATTGAATTGGAAACCATTCGCCAGAAGCAATACTTCGAATCGCTCGTGCAAAATAGTCCAGTAGCCATTGTTGTCATGGATACTAATGAAAATATTGTATCCATCAACCCTGCATTCGAAAAATTATATGGTTATACAACCGAAGAAGCCGTTGGCGTCCAGTTGGATTCACTGGTCGCAACAGAATCAATGCATGAAGAAGCAGCCCGTTATTCTCAGGAAATCATGCTGGGAGCCATTCACGCAGTGGTCAGGCGCTCCCGCAAAGATGGCACACTGGTGGATGTTGAACTATCTGGCGTGCCCATCATTGTTGAGGGCGAAAATTTAGGCGGGCTGGTTCTATATCACGATATTACTGAATTGGTTCAATCTCGCCGTGAAGCTGAAGAAGCCAACCGCGCTAAAAGCGAATTTCTCGCCAACATGAGTCATGAGATCCGCACCCCAATGAACGGTGTGATCGGTATGCTCGAACTGGCGCTGGATACAAAACTTACATCCGAGCAAATTGATTACCTGCAAACATCACTGCACAGCGCAGAGGCGCTCCTTTCCCTGCTGAACGACATTCTTGACTTCTCCAAGATCGAGGCAGGCAAACTTGAACTTGAAGCGATCAATTTTAGCCTGCGAAATGCGGTCGAAGATGTAGCCTATACACTCGCCAAACGCGCGCAAGACAAAGGACTGGAAATGGCCTGTCTCGTCGATCCAGACCTCGCATCTTCTTTACGCGGCGACCCGGGACGCTTACGACAAATACTGGTCAACCTTGTTGGCAATGCCATTAAGTTCACACATCAAGGCGAGATCGTCATTCGTGCTGAACCAAGAGAAAACACAGAGCGCCATGTGACTGTGCATTTTTCAGTGCAAGATACAGGCATTGGCATTCCTTATGAAAGGCAAGCCGCTGTCTTTGAACGCTTTACACAGGCTGATGGAACCACCACGCGCACCTACGGCGGAACAGGGTTGGGACTTACAATCTCGAAACAATTGGTTGAAGTGATGGGCGGAAAAATTGGGCTTGAAAGTAAACCCGGAATTGGAACTACCTTTTGGTTTGACATACAATTTGAAAAATTGATTCTTGAAAAACGTGGCGTTACAGGTCCGCTTACTTCTGGTCCTGTAAACCTCACCCATGCGCGCATCCTCATCGTAGACGATAACCAGACCAACCGCATGGTACTCATAAAAAATGTTGAATCGCTTGGCTCGCGGGTTGACGCTGTTTCCAGTGGGGCAAAAGGTATCGAGAGTCTTCGCAACGCGCATCGCGCAGGCGACCCGTATCACATTGTTTTGCTCGACATGCAAATGCCAGGCATGGATGGCGAACAGACAGCCCGCGCCATCAAAAGTGATCCATCCATCAAAGATGCAAAAATTCTTATTCTCACATCCATGGGACAGCGTGGAGATGCCGCCCGCCTTGAGGCGCTGGGTTGCTCTGGCTACCTGCTTAAACCAGTCAAACAACAAATGCTATTTGACGCCGTTTTGGCCGTGTTGGGGCGCAGCGCTGACGAGACGCCAAGCCTCATTACACGCCACATGCTTTCTGAGAAAAGAAACGAGGGCATTCGTCTTTTATTGGCTGAAGATAATCCCGTCAATCAAAAACTGGCGGTCATCTTATTGCAAAAAGCAGGCTATCTGGTTGATGCCGTAGAGACGGGCACGCAGGCATTCGAAAAAGTTCAAAACAACCCGTACAGCGCCGTATTGATGGATGTTCAAATGCCTGAGATGGACGGCTTTGAAGCCACGCGCCTTATCCGCGCATGGGAAACAAAAACCGGACAACACATCCCGATCGTTGCCATGACCGCCTATGCCATGGCTGGCGACCGCGAGCGTTGCATTGAGGCTGGCATGGACGATTACGTAACCAAGCCGCTTGAACCGCGCGCATTATTCAACGCCATTGACCGCTGGACGCAAAAAAACGATTCTGGAAAAATAAACCAAACCATAAAACAGGATCAACCCACAGACTCACAACAGGAATTTTCTCCCATGTTGGCCGCTGATTGGGTTGGAGGAAGCGAACCCGCCCCCTCTTTCGAAACGCCCGATCCTGATCCCGTTTCCCAGGCAGAGTCCACCCTTGAGCGCCCGCCCGCAGACCTTGAAGGCGCCTTATTCCGTTTTGACGGCGATCGCGCCTTTATGATGGAAATGTGTAGTGAATTTAAAGATCATTTGCCCCATCGCATTGAAGAATTCAAATCCGCTTTAAGTAATGGTGATATGAACAGCCTTTGCAGATTGGCGCATAACCTGAAAGGCGTATCCCTAAATTTCAACGCCGTGCCATTGTCTGAAATTGCCGCAAAACTGGAAATATGCGGAAAACAGGAAAACCCAACAGATGCCGCCGCGCTTGTTGAACAAATTGAAAATGAAATTACACGCTTGACCGATTATCTTGTTCAACAACTGAAGTAGTACGGCTGCTTAATAGCGCCATCACCATGCCCAAGACAATGATTGTGTTGCCCAAACTCCACAAGTCTTTGGATGTGCTTGCGTGTTGTGAAAGGGCATACAGCGAAACCAGATCAAGTACGATCAAAAAAAGAAAAGCATAGATATAACTTTTTGTTCTTTTCACAAGCGTGCCAACGATCCACACTATTGGGATGATGTACGGAATTTGGTCATACGCCCACAAATAAACGGTGGACACAAACGCAACCGGCAGGATGACGTTAAATGCCTCCCATGCCGTGAGACCGGAGCGCGCAGACTTCTGCCAAAGGTAGAATCCGCTCACCCCAAGCAGGATCAACCCCAACGCCCCGCCCAGAAGCGTGGAACATGGCGAACTTCCATCGCAAAATAAATACGCAAACGCCCACACATTCGAATGGACTCCCAGAGTCCGATCCATAACTGCCTGGCTTGCGCCGCCAAATTTGATCAGCCACAGCGGGTCTTGAATCATTCCAATGATTAACAGTGAAACTCCGCCAATGGCAACGCCGTAGATTGCCTTCCAGTCACGCCGCGCGAGGAACCAAATCCCTGCAAGCAACAGGATCGTCAAACCCTGCGGCGGCTTGAGCATGGTCAACGAGAGTAGTATGCCCGCCAGCAGTGATTTCTCTTTTTCGAATAGCAAAATTGCGCCTACTATTGCCATCATTGCAAACGCGCCAATGGAGCCTGTGTGCAATGTCAGGTATAGCGGTCCAAAGAAAAAGAGCGCGGCAAAGATGGGAACAAGCAGCCGCGTGTGGGCGGCGTCTTGCCAGTGATTTAATAATACAAAGATTGTTATTGCTACACTGGCAAGCGTGATGACCTGCCATGTTATGTATGCGGCAGGCAAGGAGAGCAAGCCAAGTGGAATGCAAAAAATAGCCAGCGGCAACGGGTAGGGAAATATTTTGTTGGGCTGCCATTTGATGCCATAGGTTTCATGCCCCGCAAGATATTGTGTTTCGTCGTAAGGGTTTTCACCTTCCATCACCATGCGCCCCGCCAGCCAGAAGAAGGTAAAGTTTGAACTTTGAAAATCAAAGCCGGCGGCGCTGATTTTGGCGCGCAAAAAGATCATGCCCCCAATCAATATTACTGTGATGATAATTCCGGAAATTTTTTGGATGGAGTTTTTCATGGGCGTAAAAACTGACAGTCACCTTCAAGATGACTGTCAGTTTGATTTTTTAGAGAAGGTCTTTGAGTTTGGAAAATGGCGAATCAGGTTGTATGGGTGTGTGACCGCAGTCTTTCTCGTTTAGGTTTTGACCGCACTCGGCGCATAGACCTTCGCAGTCAGGCTTGCAAATTGGGCTGATTGGCACTTCGAGCAGCGCGTATTCGCGCAGGAGTTCGGCGAGGTCAATTTGGGCATCTTCTGGGAGGATGAGTTCAGACTCTGTTTCGGAGCGTTGGTCGAAGGCGTACAATTCGGTAAATGACCAGTCGAGTTCATGGTCAAAATTGGTCAGGCAGCGTACACATTCCAGCGTGGTTTCGGCTGAAAAATCTGCTTGAACAACCAAGCCTTGCGGTGTTCTGCCAATGTTGACAATGCCGTCAAAATTACGCAGTTCAAGATCGCCGCCGAGGGTGATTTTGTCAAATTCAAACGGGAAATCATGGTTGCGTCCGATTTCCTCGTGAATAATAAAGCCGACATTAATACGGAAGGGTTTTTTAGGGTTGGGCATATAAGTGAAAGGATGAATTGTGAAGGATGAAGTTGCACAGCCGACTATCAAACTTTTCGATCAACAATATATTTGGCGAGGTTCTCCAGCGCTTCGTGTTCGGCGCAGGGTTTCATCGAGTTGAGTCTTGCCAGGGCGTTATCAATATGCTGATCGGCTTCGAGCATGGCTTTTTGGGTGGCGTTGCTCGCGCGGATATTATCCACGAGGCGCGTCATGTTTTCGTTGTTTGTCCATCCGCCGGTGGGCAGGGAAAGGACATCCACATCCTCTGGGTTGGTTTCGGCATAGTAAATGGCGGGCAGGGTTACCAGCCCATTTAATAGGTCTGATCCAAGCGGTTTGCCAACTGTGGCTTGATCGCCGCTGAAGTCCAGAATGTCATCTACAATTTGAAATGCCATGCCGATCTGGTATCCAAAATCACGCATGGCTTCAACTACGGTCTCATCCACGGGGCTGACCATTGCGGCTGAGCGTGAAGTCATTTCAAACAATGAGGCAGTTTTGGCATAAATACGTTTGTAGTAATTATCACGGCTGATCAACCCGCGCGAGGTGAACATTTGCGTAAGTTCACCGTTGACAATGGTCGCCAGTGTTTCGGAGAATAATTTCATCAACGGCAAATGGTCAGTTTCAGCGGCGGCGATTGCTGCGCGCGCAAATAGAAAGTCGCCGGTTAATACGGTGGCAGGCGGTGACCAGCGCGCGTTTAATGTCGCCATGCCGCGCCGAAGCAGTGAGCCGTCAATTAGATCGTCGTGTACGAGCGTTGCGGTGTGCAAAAGTTCCACAGCCGCGCCGAGCGTGACGAGTTTTTCAAGGGGCGCACCCAGCATGTTTCCGATGAGCAAGCCGAGGGTTGGGCGGATGCGCTTGCCTCCGGCGGCGAGTAAATGCTCAAGGGCGGCGCGCAAGTCGGGGTGTGAATCATCTGCCTGCGTCCGCATTCGTTCTTCAACGAGTTTTATTTCTTCTGTTACAGGGGTTAGAAAAGTTACCGCGCTCAAATCAGTCTCCCCATGCAAAGAGCCGCGCCGCGTTGGCGGTGGTAATGTCGGCAATCTCCGCAGGGCTTTTTAAATGGATTTCTGCAATTTTATCAGCAATGTGACCAACATAGGCAGGTTCGTTTCTTTTTCCACGAAACGGCACGGGGGCGAGGAAGGGCGAGTCGGTTTCGATCAGGATTTTGGTAATTGGTAATTGGCGGATGATTTCGCGCTTTTGATCCGCATTTTTGTAGGTCACGGGACCCGTGATGCCGAGATAAAAATTGAGCGCCAGCGCTTTTTGTGCGGTTTCGAGGGTTCCGTTAAACGAATGAAGCACGCCAGGTCTTTCGGCAAGGACGCCTTGCAAACTGTTTTGCCAATCTTCCAGAATTTTCAGCAGGTCTTGTGAGGCTTCACCAAACCACGCATCATTCTCCTCGCGCATGTGGATGATGACCGGCTTGTTTATTTCTTTTGCAAATTGCAATTGCTGTTTTAGCGCTTCGCGCTGAAAGGCGCGTTTGTCGCTTTCCTTGACCCAGTAATAATCCAGTCCAATTTCGCCGATTGCAACCACTTTTGGATGCTGCGCCAAATCTTTGACTTGCTGGAATGTGTTTTCGGAAAATTCCCCTAAATCAGTTGGATGGAACCCGACCGCCGCATACACGCTGTGAGTTGATTCTGCCAACCGAACCGCCGCCACGCTTGAGTTTTGGTCGAGTCCCGGCACAAGCATCCGAACTATCCCTGCATCTTTGGCGCGTTGAATTACCTCCGCGCGGTCAGAGTCGAATTTGTTGTAGTCCAGGTGGCAGTGGGTGTCGGTGAGATTCATGGGGAAAGGATGAATACTTTGCGTAAAAAATGCCGCCCTATTTCCTGGCGGCTGTTTTCTTTGCAGTTTTTTTGATGGGCTTTTTATTGACCTTATATTTCGCTTGGTTTTCGCCAACTTGTTTGTCTGGAACAAGCGCAATCAAGGCGCGTAAAGCATTATTTACACTTTCAGAATCTGGGAAATAGGCAGATAC
>JAIFKY010000094.1 GCA_020049345.1 Anaerolinea sp. | reverse complement strand
GAACAAGTGCGCCAAATTTATATCGATCAGGTTCCGATGAAACGCGGCTGTACGTATGAAGATGTCTGCAATGTTGTGGTCTTCATGGCATCTGACCAATCCAGTTACATGACCGGTCAGGCGATCAACGTCACCGGCGGACAGGAAATGCGCTAAAAAAATCCACGAGCGGAGTTTGCGTTTTTATCCATCACCTAACTCGGACAAGCCGAAAGAGATTTAACCTTAGACCTCTTGCAAAAGTCCATTTTTGACCACAAAGGCACAAAGTCTCGAAGACTCAAAGGGAAAAACTTAGTGACTTGGTGACTTTGTGGTTTACAACGCTTTACGTATGCAAGAGGTCTATTGTAAAAAAGCCGTGCCGCGTGTTTCGTGTTCCGTTTGAAGGCTTACCCCTACGGGACATGAAACACGTTACAAATTGCCAGGTTTAACTGACTGAGAATTGCCAATAACCCCTTGCGGGTTTTCATTTTGTGATATAATGAAAGCAATCGAAAGCAAAAACAAGATTTAGTAACCCAATAAATATGGAATCTACCTTCGATCTCTACCCTGCCGAACGGCAACAGCAAATTCTGACCCTGCTCAACCAGAATGGACGCGCCAGCGTCTCTGAATTGAGTCAGATTTTCAAGGTCTCTGAGGTCACGGTACGCGCCGATTTACAGGCGCTATCCGCTCAAAACCTGATTGTCCGCACACACGGGGGCGCTGTTCTGGCTCCTCGCGCACCCGAACTTTCGCTCATGCTGCGCCGTCAGCAGCAGGTGCAGGAGAAAAAACGCATCGGAGCCGCTGCCGCCGGATTTGTATCCAACGGCGACGCGATTTTCCTTGATGCCTCCAGCACATCTCTGGCACTGACTCACCACCTCCACAAATACCGCGATCTCACCATCCTGACCCATAGTTTGGTCGTTGCTCAAGCCATGCTTGAAGCGCCCGGCGTAACCGTGGTCATGACCGGCGGCATCGTACAGCGTGACACAGTATCCTTGCTAGGCACCGAGGGATTGGCAATTTTACGAAAATACAATCTCAAAAGCGGTTTCTTTGGTGCGCACGGCTTGAGCTTCCCAGAAGGACTCACCGATGTCAGCGCCGGCGAAGCGGAAGTAAAACGCGAGGTCGTAGCCATGTGCCATCAGGTTATCGCCGTCATTGACGCAAGCAAGTGGGGACGTGTTGGACCGGCGTCATTTGCTCACCCCCAGGATATTCACATCATCATCACTGACCAGCAAGCCCCCAGCGGACTTGTCGAACAGGCGCGCTCCCTTGGAACGCGCGTTCTTCAGATTTAAGACAATTTAGAGTTGAGAGTTGAAGTAAATAGTAAATCCAATTTCCAATCTTTCCAAAAAGCAAATCCCCCATATTTTCCCATTTGAAGGAGTATCCATTATATGACTGCCAAAACCAAATCCACCCCGCACTCTCGTCTTGAAGTCGTTTCTGCCATGATCGAAGAGCAGGGATTGACCAAAGAACAACTGATCGGCTACCTGCGTCAGTCGCTCGAAATCCGCGCGCTCGAAAATAATATCGCCAACTTGTTGAGCAAAGCCGTACTCAAAGGCGCATCCCATTTGTATGCCGGACAGGAAGCCGTAGCCGTTGGCGCAGTCGCCGCCTTGCGCGACGACGACATGATCACCAGCACCCACCGCGGACACGGACACGCGCACGCCCACGGCGACAAATACGCCCAGACCCCGCAAGCCAAGCAGGAACATTACGACAAGATGATGGCTGAAGTGTTGGGCAAATCTGGCGGATATTGCAAGGGCAAGGGCGGCTCCATGCACATCGCTGACGTGGAACATGGCAACCTCGGCGCAACCGGCATTGTCGGCGGAAACCTCGCTGTGGCAGTCGGCGCAGCGCTCGCTCAAAAAATGAAGGGAACAGATCGCGTGGTTGTCTGCTTCTTTGGCGATGGAGCATCCAATGAAGGAGCCTTTCACGAATCGTTGAATATGGCAAGCTTGTGGAATCTTCCGGTCATTTTCGTTTGTGAAAATAATTTGTATGGCATGTCTGTGCCGTGGGCAAATGTCAGCAAACTGCCGGATGTTGCCAGCCGTGCAAGTGCATATGGCATTCCCGGAGAAGTTGTGGACGGCATGGATGTTCTGGCTGTCAGAGGCAGTGTTGCCAAGGCGGCTGAACGCGCCCGCAACGGCGAAGGTCCCACGCTGATCGAAGCCAAGACCTATCGCTGGTACGGACACTCCCATTCCGATCCACGCGCATACCGCACCCGTGATGAGGAAGCCGAATGGAAGAAGCGCGACCCGATCACCGTCTTGAAGGAAAATCTCGAGTCGGTCAAAATGCTGACCGAAGCCGAGTTTGAAAAAATGGAAGAAGCCGTGGATGCCAAACTGGATAAATCAATGGAATTCAGCAATGCCTCTCCCGAACCACTGGCGCAAGAGGTGGATACCGACGTTTTTGCCCCATCCAAATTCACCGCCGCCGATTACGAAACCGACCGCCGCCTGCGCTCAGACATCAGCAAAGGCTTGGTCAAGCACGAAATTTCCTATGCCCAGGCGCTGGTCGAAGCCGCCCGCGAAGAAATGCAGCGCGACCCCAATGTCTTCATCATGGGTGAAGACGTGGGATTGTACGGCGGCGCGTACGGCGCAACCCGCGACCTGTTCAAAGAATTCGGACAGTGGCGCGTGCTCGATACCCCCATCTCTGAAGCCACCATCGGCGGCGCGGCAGTTGGCGCAGCCATGGCTGGAATGCGTCCCATTGCCGAGATCATGTACGTAGATTTCACTCCGCTTGCCATGGATCAGGTTGCCAATCAGGGCGCAAAGAACCGCTACATGTTCGGCGGCAAAACCACTGTCCCGATGGTAGTCCGCACCGAAGGCGGCGCGGGTCGCGCCATCGCCGCGCATCACTCTCAAAGCCTCGAATCGCTCTGGACGCATTTCCCCGGCATTTACGTCGTCATGCCCTCCACACCCTACGACGCCAAAGGTTTGCTCAAAGCCGCCATCCGCGACGATAACCCAGTCATGTTCATCGAACACAAAATGCTCTACAAAGAAAAAGGCTTTGTGCCAGAAGAAGAATACATCATCCCATTTGGCGTCGCGGACATCAAACGCCCCGGCAAGGATGTAACCATTGTGACCTACTCGCGCATGGTATTCCGCGCCCTCGAAGCCGCGCAGGCGCTGGCTGGCGAAGGAATTGACGTGGAAGTGATTGACCTTCGCACGCTCAAGCCATTGGATATTAATACCATCGTCAACTCGGTCAAGAAAACAGGACGGCTGGTGTGCGTCACCGAGGCTTACGAAAACACAAGTTTCATCAACGAAGTCATGGCACAGGTCAACGAGCAGGCGTTTGATTATCTCGATGCGCCGATGATCCGCGTGGCCGCGCGAAACGTTCCCGTACCGCGCGCCGAAACTTTGGAAGATGAGGCAATCCCGAATACAGCCCGCATCATGGCGGCTTGCAAAAAGGTGGTGAGCTAATGTCCGAAGAGTTCTTTGTCCCCAAACTGGGACAAACCGTTGAAGAAGTCACCCTCGTCGGCTGGCTGGTCACAGACGGCGAGAAAATCAGCCAGGGTCAAGGCGTGATGGAAGTCGAAACGGATAAAGCCGTCTTCCCCGTCGAAGCCAACGCCAAGGGCTATATTCATATCGGACCCTACAAAGCAGGCGATGTGATTCCGGTCTTGACCGTGGTCGCGATCATCGGCAAACAGGAAGATAAGTTTGAAGTTGGTGGAGCCGCGCCCACTGCCGCCACCAAAGCGGATTCAGCACCCGAGCAAAAGGCTGCGCCGGTAGTTTCTCCAATTGCAAGCGCGGCTGCCGCTGGCGAGAGTGACCGTGTTTTCGTCTCTCCCCGCGCCCGAAAACTGGCAGCCGAAACTTCGGTAGATTTGGCTCAAGTAACTCCCAGCGGATATGCCGGAACCCGCGTGACCGAGCGCGACGTGCGCGACTATCTTAATCAACTTCCCAAAGCCACACCCATTGCCCAACGCATGGCCGCAGATGTGGGCGTGGATTTGCGCGAAGTGGCAGGCAGTGGTCCCGGTGGACGCATTGTCAAGCAAGACATCCTGCGCGCCGCCCAGCCGTCAGCCTCAGTCTCTGCTGCGCCCTTGCCCGTTGCGGATGTGGTTGAACGCCTGCCGCTCAAAGGCGTGCGCGGCATTATCGCCGAGCGCATGGGAACCAGCGTACACACCACCGCCCGCGTCACCCTCGTTATGGAAGTGGACGCCACCGAATTCGTCGCCGCCCGCGAACGCATCAAAGCCAGAGTATCCAAAGAATGGGGATTTACCCCCGGCTACAATGACCTGCTGGCAAAGGTGGTTGCCGCCGCACTGCGCCAATTCCCCTACATGAATTCCCGCCTTGCTCCCGATGCCATTGAAGTGCTGAGCCATGTCAACATCGGCATGGCGGTGGATACAGAACGCGGTCTGCTCGTGCCAGTCATCAAGGATGCCGATCAAAAGAGTCTGCGGCAGTTTGGCGAAGAATTCCGCCGATTGGTGGATGGCGCACGCATCGGGCGTTCCCACCCCGACGACTTAAGCGGTGGAACGTTCACAATCACCAACCTTGGGATGTATGATGTGGACGCATTCACCCCGGTCATCAACCTGCCCGAAGCCGCTATTTTAGGCGTTGGGCGAATTGCCCCCAAAGCAGTGCCGCGTGGAAATGAAATCGTCATCCGCCAAATGTGGACGCTGTCTCTGGTCTTTGACCATCGCATCGTAGATGGCGCTCCTGCCGCGCGCTTCCTGCAAATGATCAAAACGCTGATCGAAGACCCCGCGCTGTCCATCGTTTATATGTAAGGTCTTCGAATAAAAAGGACACGAAGCAACACCAAGGATATTACCTTTGTGACCTTCGTGTCCTTTGCGTTTAATCTGGATAAGGTTTCTGTGTCATGCTGAGCGCCGCTCTTCAGGCGCGAAGCATCTCTCATTTGGCTCAGAGACCCTTCGGTCGCGAAAAGCACACTCCCTCAGGCGGCACAGTCCTGACTTTTGATTATCCATTATTCACGTTAAATAAGTACATCCCTATAAAGAGGAATTTGGTTATGAAAAACAAAATAAACAAAATTGGTATCCTTGTCGGAGGAGGATCCGCGCCCGGAATTAACAGCGTTATTCACGCCGTCACAGTGGAGGCTTATCGCAATCATTGTACGGTGACAGGAATATACGATGGTTTTAAACATCTCATGGAAGGTAACCTGGTTGGCGTTGAACTAACCCCGGAAATGGTCGGCTATATTTATTTGGAGGGCGGATCCATTTTACATTCAGCCCGCGCCAACCCAACAAAATCTCCCGATGCATTGCGTCAATGCGTCACAACCTTGCAAAATGCCGGAATTGACGCCCTGATCTCAATTGGCGGCGACGACACTGCCTATTCGGCATCACAAGTAACCAAATACGCCCATGAAATTATGGGCGTTGATCTACCTTCTGTCCACGTACCCAAGACAATCGACAACGACTTGCCGCTGCCTGGCGATATTCCGACCTTTGGCTTCGAAACCGCGCGCGAAGTTGGCGCGCGTCTGGTAATGAATCTCAAACGAGATTCATCCACCATGCGCCACTGGTTTCTGGTGCTGTCCATGGGACGCAATTCGGGACATCTGGCTCTGGGCATTGGGCAAGGTGCCACAAGCACCGTCACCCTTATTCCCGAAGAATGGTCAGGGAGAGAAATACGACTGCATGAGGTGGTGGATGTTCTGGTAACAACCATGCTAATGCGTCTGGCAGAAGGCAAGCCCTATGGCGTGGCCGTGCTGGCAGAAGGGCTGCTTGAAAATCTATCGCTCGAAGATCTCAACACGTTGGAGCATGTTGAGAGGGATGAGCATGGTCACATCCGCCTGCCCGATGTAAATTTCCTGGATATTTTGAAGACTGAAATTGACAAAGAGTTGGCGCGCTACGGGATTCGATTAAAAATGGTCAAACACATATTGGGATATGAATTGCGCTGCGCGCCTCCCTGTGCGCTGGACATCGAATACACACGCGGACTTGGCGGCGCTGCAGTTGAATTCCTGTTGAACGGCGGAACCAGCGCAATCATCACACTGCAACAGGGGCAAATGGTTCCGATCCCATACCAGGATATGCTTAATCAAAAGACCGGAAGAACCGAAGTACGCATGGTGGATACAAATTCCCACCGCTATTCCACAGCCTACAAATTTATGACCCGTCTAAAGCCAGAACACGCAGATGATAATTTGTTGCTTGAAAAGTTATCCGCTGTCACCCACCTGACAGCGAAAGACTTTAGAGATCGGTATGGATATTTAATGAAATAAGCAGGAAAGATTAACCTCGCATCGGTCAATCTTTTGGGTGCGTTTCATTCCAGTTGAACCTTGCAATTTGTAACGTGTTTCGTGTCCCGTAGGGTAAGCCTTCAAACAGGGGGTGGCTAATCTTGTGGGCTTGCCAAAATATTTCACCACAGAGCACACAGAGATCACTGAGAAAAACCTCTTAAAATCTCTATGAACTCCGTGATCTCTGTGGTGAAGAGGGCTTAGCCCATTCTGTTAGTCACTCCCTCAAACGAAACACGACTCTCATTTGAAACGCACCCAAATCTTTTTCGGCTTGTCCGAGTTAGGAACTTAGAAGTTAAATGCTTGCTTTTTGTACAAGAATTTTTTGAACCACGAAGGGTCACGAAGGTTTTTTTAGGTCTTTCTTTGTGTCCCTTTGTTGCCTTTGTGGTTGAATCCTTTTTGCCGAAAGTCGGCTTATCCGAGTTAAGGTAAAATAAAAAATACCCACGACGCAACTTCTTCACAATAAAAACCGTATCAAAACACCATGCAGGCGGGTGTAAAATAAATTTATCAATTGAGCAAACCACGCATGGAAACCGAACAGCCATTTTATAAACCATCCCCTGACAAAACCCTTTCTGTCATTATTCCTGCATTCAACGAGGGACAGCACATTCATGCAAATATTTTGCAGGTCTGCCAAACGCTTCAAGACCTTAATTTTGAAGTGATCGTAGTGGATGATGGCAGTCTTGATCGTACATTCCAGGAAAGCCAGCGAGCCGCAGCGGCGGGATATTCGGTAGTGGCAGTCCGTCAGCCAGTCAACTGCGGCAAAGGCGCGGCATTATTTCACGGATTCAAATTTGCAACCGGCGAGTACATCGCCTTTCTGGATGCAGATCTGGAAATTCAGCCGGAGTATGTAAAACACTTTTTGCGCCGGTTGCAAGAAACCGACGCAGATTTGATCATTGGCACAAAACTTCCAAAAATAGATCAAGTCCCTGTCGCGCGACGGATTATGAGTCTGGTTTACCGTGAATTTGTTTCCCTGCTCTTTGGGCTTTCGCTCAGAGAAACTCAGACCGGCATCAAATTATTTCGACGCGAAGTGCTGGAAGTATGCATTCCGCGGCTTCGCGTCAGCCGTTTTGCATTTGATGTGGAATTGCTGGTTGCCGCATCGCGCTTTGGCTATCAGATTATTGAATATCCGGTTGAGGTGGGCTTCAGCCGCAAATCCAGTTTACAGCGCATCAAACCCAGACAGATCGCCGGTCAATTATGGGATACACTGCTGATCTATTACATGGCAAGTTTCTGGAATTGGTTTCAACCCGGAAGCCTGACAAAAATCTGGATGCTGGCTTTCGTTTTAGGCATTTTCCTGCTGGGAATTGGCGTCGCTAAATTAATCACCCCCATCGTCCTGGCGCCTGCCTTGAAGCAGGTGGTCTATTATTTGTTCCTGCAATTCATGCCCCGCACCCTGCGCAATATTATTCTGGTCATTGCCGGCGGCGGATTGATGGCTGTATCATTAAACGAACTCAACAAAAGTTTGCTCAACGCATTTGCGCGCCGCGACCGCGGTGATTTAGCCGGTATTTTTAGAAACGAGAGAATTTCCCATCGAAAATCAAGAGGTGACAATGAATAAGAATGGCAAGGTTGAAATTTCCGGTGACTATCAGTTTCGGGCCATGAATTCCGGCCCACAATTACAGCGTTTTTGGCACCGTAATAAATTATGGGTACTCGATCAAATTGCCCCAATTACAAAAAACCATGTGGTGGTGGATGTGGGCTGTGGCTCTGGCAACCTTACATTGCACAGCGCCAACAAATGCAAATTGGCAATTGGCATAGACCCAAGCGAAGCCTCGATCCGCTTTTGCAACTCATTGGATTCCAACGGTCACAGCGCTTTCATCCCTGCGGCGGGCGATGCCCTGCCCTTCCCAAATGAATATGCCGATATTGTGCTGTTGGTTGAAGTGATTGAACACCTCGACGCCCCGATGAAGATCCTTTCAGAAGCCCTGCGAATCCTCAAAAAAGGCGGCTTGATCTTTGTGACGACACCCAATTACGCATTCCCCAGTTTCTGGCCCGCCGCTGAATGGCTGGCAGATAGAAGCCGTCTGGTCGCCAAAATGGGCGGTGGGGAACAGCACGTGCAAAAATTCAGCCCGCCCTCACTGGCAGGCATATTGGGAAACGCGGGTTTTCAAACTGTCAAATTGGGAACCTTTTATCAATTCAGCCCATTTGCATCCATACTTTCCAACCCATGGGCCGAGACGCTTCTGGCAAAAGAAGTACAAAATGGAACGCTAAACGGCATGATCATTTATTACCTTGGGCAAAAGCCAGACAGCGCAACGACATAAACAATCAAATTAAACATTCATCGCCATGACCGTAAAAAAAACTTTGCTTTGGATCATCCTGCTCATAATCGCCGCCATTTCAGGATTATCAATTTGGAATCTGGATATTGGACTGCGCACCTGGCATCAAGTTCAGGCAGGCGCTTTTTCCACGCTAAGACTGCGCTACGAACTGGCCGCTTTTGACATTGGAAGACCCAGTTCAAACATTGCGCCGGACACAAAAATTTCAACAACGGACGGCATGACGCAAGTATATGTTCCCGCGGGGGAATTCATCATGGGAAATAACGGAGACCCAAAATCCAAAGAATACCCAGAGCGTCCGGTGTATTTGGATTCTTTTTGGATGGACAAGGTTGAAGTAACCAATGCCATGTATGAAAAGTGCGCGACGAGCGGCGCGTGTTTCCTGCCAGTCCCCCGCCTCAACCCATACTACGGCAAATGGGCCTACCGCGACCTGCCCGTTGTTTATGTCAACTGGTATGGCGCCGAGCAATATTGCGCGTGGGCAGGCAGGCGTTTACCCACCGAAGCCGAATGGGAAAAAGCCGCGCGCGGCACCGATGCGCGATACTTCACCTGGGGAAATAATCGCGCAAATCCGCGCCTGGCAAATTTTGCCGAATCACTGATTGGCGAACCACTGCCCGCCTACCGCTACCCGCTTGGAGCAAGTCCTTACGGCGTATTGAATATGGGCGGCAATGTTCGCGAATGGGTTGCAGATTGGTTTGACATGAAATATTACCTCAGCGCGCCATACGAAAACCCCAAAGGCGCAGAGACTGGAACTGAACGTTCTCTGCGCGGCGGGGCTTACGACGCCAACGCAGATGACATCACCACATTCCGCCGCTACAAACACGAACCAGATTCTGCGGGACTAAGCCGTGGATTTCGCTGCGCCGAATAATTTTAGAAAACCCGATATTGTCATCCGAATAACACATGGTATAATTTGCCCGCTGAAAATGGAGAGGTCGCGTAGTCTGGCTTAGCGCGCACGCTTGGAAAGCGTGTAACCCACA
>JAIFKY010000046.1 GCA_020049345.1 Anaerolinea sp. | reverse complement strand
CGAAGCCTCAAAGACTCGAAGGGAAAAACTTTGTGGCTTTGTGTCTTGGTGACTTCGTGGTGAAGTTATTAAACAATCTCTTAAAAAATCTCTGTGGTCTCCGTGTTCTCTGTGGTTAAAGGTGTGGAGGCTGCTTCGGCTAAGGGCAGGAGCGCCTAGCAGCGACATTATTAAGTGAGAAAGAATGTTAAAATAACTCACCCATGAATGCAATCAACACACGACCCGAAGAACACTTTGCGCGCCTTGCCCGCCTGCTGGATATGGAAGCGGAAGCCGAAAAATTGGAGACCCTGCGTGAATTGGAACGGCACACGCCCACCGAAGCAGAAGCCCTGGGAAACAGCCTAATCAATCTCGTCATCCGTGATGAAGACACAGGGTTGGGCGGACGCATCCTGTTGACCTTTGGCAAGCGCAACCAAAATTTATCCCTGCCGTGGAATCGTTTGCGGGCGGGCAGTCCAGTGATTCTTTCGGAGGAGGGCGCGAGTCAGCGAGATAGCGAGGCGGCGGGGTGGCGCGGAGTGGTCAGCAATACGCGACGGGATAGTATTCAGGTGGCGTTCAACCAATGGCCAGAGGCAGACGAATCCAGTTCAACGTTTCGGTTGGATCGTTCCACAGACGAGATCGGCCGTCAGCGTCAACGTCAGGCAATGGACAAGGCGCGTGACGCGAAATCATCACGGCTTGCCATGTTGCGCGACGTACTGATCACGAAGCAATCTGCTTTATTTGAACATATTGCGCCGCATCAGGCATTCAATCAAAACTTAAACGATTCCCAAAATCAAGCCGTTGCATTCGCATTGAGCGCAGACGATGTCGCCATCATTCACGGACCGCCGGGTACAGGAAAAACCACCACGCTGGTTGAGTTAATGCGCCAGATCACGCGCAGCGGACAAAGCGTACTGGCGGTGGCAGCCAGCAACCTTGCCGTTGATAACATGCTTGAACGCCTGCTTGAGTCCGGCGAAAATGCCATCCGCCTTGGGCATCCTGCGCGCGTATCGCCTGAGTTGCGCGAACATACGCTTGATCTTTTGGTCGAGAAACATCCCGATTTCAAAATCGCGCGCAAACTCACCCGCGACGCGCACGCATTGAAAGATCAATCGTTCAAATACACGCGCGCAAAACCAGAACCTGGCGCGCGCGAAGCGATTCGGCAGGAAGCAAAGGACATGCTGCGCGAGGCGCGCAAGATCGAAGAGAGCGTAATCGAGCGCGTGATGAGTTCTGCCCGCATTGTATGCGCCACAGCCACCGGCTTGGATCATGAAATTTTAAACGGGCGCATTTTTGATTGGTGTATCATGGACGAAGCCAGTCAGAGCGTCGAGCCATCTGCATGGATTCCGATTCAATACGCAAACCGACTCGTGCTGGCAGGCGACCATTTTCAACTGCCGCCGACCGTCATCTCCACCGAAGCCGCCAAAGCAGGGTTTGACATCAGCCTGATGGAACGCCTTCTATCCACCAGCGGTACAAAAATTTCGCGCCGTTTGGATGTGCAATATCGGATGCACGCCGACATCATGACCTTTTCTTCGGATGTGTTTTACGAAGGGAGTTTGCAAGCCGACGAAACGGTTCGCGCCGCCCTGCTGGCTGATCTGCCCACCGTAGCATTTTCCCCGCTGACAGATTGCCCCGTCCACTTCATAGACACCGCCGGAGCAAGTTACGACGAAGAGCAGGAACCGAACGGCGACAGTCGCTTCAACAAAATGGAAGCAGAACTGGTCGTCAAAAAAGTGAACGAACTCATCGAGGCTGGCATAAGCCCGAATATGATCGCCGTCATCAGCCCCTACTCGGCACAAGTACGTTTATTGCGAGACATGCTCAAAGAACCCGAACTTGAAATAGACAGCGTGGATGGGTTTCAGGGGCGCGAAAAAGAAGCCGTGATCGTCTCGTTGGTGCGCTCAAACCGTGAAAGCGAAGTCGGCTTCCTTGCCGACACACGCCGCATGAACGTGGCTCTCACCCGCGCCCGCCGCAAGTTAATCGTCATCGGCGACAGCGCCACGATCACAAGTCACGGCTTTTATCGGCGCATGGTGGAATATTTTGAATCAATTGGCGCGTATCATTCGGTGTGGGAAGAATGATATTACACAGGAATCGTAAAAAAGAACGAACTGCCCACGCCTGCCTTGCTCTCAAACCATGTTTCGCCGTCATGCAGATCAATGATGTGCTCCACAATTTTTAGTCCAATACCAAAGCCAAGGCGCGGATCGTTTTTATCTTCGAGAATGGTTTCAAATGGCTCGAAGACTCGTTCCTGATTCTCTTCAGCAATGCCAATTCCAGTATCGCGGATTTCAAACAAAATATTATTCGGTTCGCGCAAAACACAGATCGTAATATATCCCTTGTCAGTAAACTTAATGGCGTTATGAATCAAATTCAGCAAAGCCTGCGTTAAACGGGTTGGGTCGGCGTCAAGGGTCGGCAGATTTTCGGCGATATCTTCCTCCAGAGTAACCCTGCCTTCTTTTTGCTCAATCAGTTGATCGGCAATGGTCATCACACCATCCAACACAGCCGAGATATCAACTTCCTGCAAATCCAACTCCATGCGGCCTGTCACACTTTCAGCATAATCCTGAAAGTCATTCACCTGTCCGATCAAAGGCGCCAGCGCCGCTTGAATATATTCAACGGGTGAATCCTTTTTACCGCTGTATTCCCCCAACTCCTCAACACGGTACAGCGCATTCACATTCCTCTGCACCTCTGCCAATCCCGCACGCATGTGAGCGGACATTTTGTACAAGTATTCGTTTTGCTTATTATCATCAGCCATCTTCTACTCCTGAATTAATTGCATATTATTTCGCTCATTACTTCTTACTCGTTACTTTTTACTTATCACTTCCTACTCATTCCTGAAACCCCGTCTTATACAAATCGTAATACATGCCCTGCTTCGCAAGCAAATCAACATGCCTGCCCTGCTCGACAATCTTACCATCGTGAATGACCACAATCCGATCGGCGCTGGTGATGGTGGACAAACGGTGCGCGATCACAAAAGATGTGCGCCCCTTCAACAATTTCATCAGCGCGGCTTGAATGATCTGCTCGGTTTGAATATCCACCGAAGATGTGGCTTCATCCAAAATTAAAATACGCGGGTCTGCCAACAACGCGCGCGCGAATGAGATTAATTGTCTCTGCCCCACACTGAGCAAAACGCCGCCTTCCTCTACAGAAGTCTCGTAGCCATTTCTCAACCTCACAATAAAATCATGCGCGCCCACCGCCTGCGCCGCAGCAATCACATCTTCATCGCTGGCATCCAAACGCCCAAATAAAATATTTTCCTTGACAGAGCCATTGAATAAAAACGAATCCTGCAAAACCATGCCCATTTGCCGGCGCAGAGATTGCTGAGTCACCGTCCGCAAGTCCACGCCGTCTACACGCAAACAGCCGTCAGTTGGGTCGTGGAAGCGCGTCAACAGTTTGACAATCGTCGTCTTGCCCGCTCCTGTCTCGCCGACAAATGCAACCGTCTCGCCTGCATCCACATCCAGATTAATTTGATCGAGCACCAGAGTTGGATCGTCAGAATAATGAAACGAAACATTCTCGAACCTGACTCCGCCGATAATTGTTCCCATTTCTTCGGCATTTTCTGCGTCTTGAACCTCAACCTCGGTATTAAGCAAATCAAGAATCCGCTCGCCGCCCGCCATCGTGGATTGCAGCGTATCAAAGCGGCGGCTAAGATCGCGGATTGGCTCAAAAAAGCGATCCACATATAACACAAACGCAATCAGCACCCCAGGCGTAATCGACTCGCCAAGCACTGCTGTGCCGCCCACATAAACAACCATCGCCGACGCCACCGCGCCAAGCACATCCACAACAGGCGTATAAACCGAAGCCACCTTCACCGCATCGAGACTGGTTTCATAAAAGTACCGGTTAATATAATTTTGAAAATTCAGGTAATTATATTCCTGCCGTGAAAACGCCTGCACCACGCGCACCCCGTTGATATTTTCTGCGAGTGTTGAATTTGCCCACGAAACCGCCGCGCGCACTTTGCGATAACTCTGGCGCGCCGTCTGGCGGAATGCGAGCGTTGCCCAGATCATCAAAGGCATCACCGCAAAAGTCAACAGGGACAGTTTGAAATTCAAAGAGAGCATTGCAATCATTGTGCCGATAATGCCAAGCGCGTTTCGCACAATTGCCAGCACTGCCCACGTGATGAACTCGCGCAACGTGCCCACATCATTGATCACGCGCGTGATAACCCGTCCTACACTATAGCGGTTGTAGAATCCCAGCGAAAGTTTTTGCAAATGATTGAACATGGCTGTGCGAACGTCGTACAACACATGTTGCCCCACGCGTGACATGATCCGCACGCGCAGGTAATTTACGCCCAATTGCACAACAGACACAGCAAGGAAAGCCAATACAATCTTCTTCAAAGCCACAGGGTCTTTCGGCGTAACTCCATTGTCAATTGCCAGTTTTACAAAATACGGACCTAAAACGGAAGCCGCAGAAACAAGAATCATAAAAAACAACGCGAGCAGCATTTGCCCCGCATAAGGCTTTACGAATTGTAAAAGTCCGCGCGCAACTTTGGGATCATAGCCCGTATCAAGGGCTTCTTCTGTTTGAGTGATAAATAGTGGAGGGATGATTTTAGACATTTTTTGGTTGAATGTTATAAAGAACTGCAAAGATGCTTTAAGTATTTGACCTTCTCTGCATCAAGGTATTCTCATGTTCTTCGTGATTTGGGTCTGCTTCAATAATTGATTCGAGCGCGTCCATTTCTTCAGAGAAGGCTGCATGACCCACCAGTTGCAAGTCATGAATTTCCTTATACAAGCCGCCTTCGCGCAATAATTCATCGTGTGTGCCGCGCTGAACAATGCTGCCTTTATCCATCACCAGGATCATATCTGCGCGACGCACCGTGGACAAGCGATGCGCGATCACAAAAGTAGTCCTGCCTTCCATCAAGGTATCCAACGCAGTTTGAATTAATTGCTCGGTCTGCGTATCCACACTTGAAAGCGAATCGTCCAAAATCAAAATACGCGGATTCATCAACAGCGCGCGGGCAATAGCCACCCGCTGACGCTGCCCGCCTGAAAGGGTTACGCCGCGCTCCCCCACAACCGTTTCATATCCATTTGGGAAGCCCTCAATAAAATCATGCGCTTGCGCCGTCTTTGCCGCTGCAACCACCTCTTCCATTGTCGCATCAGGGCGACCATACGCAATATTCGACTTAATCGAATCCGAAAACAGCAACGAGGTTTGCAGGACAATTCCAATTTGCTTTCGCAGTGTCACCAAATCCACTTCGCGGACATCATGCCCATCCACCAAAACCGCGCCCGTGCTGACATCATAAAAACGCGGGATGAGATTCACCAGCGAGGTTTTCCCCGAACCCGTGGGACCAATCAATGCAATCAAGCGGTTCGACTCCACCCGTAAATTGATCCCATCCAGTGAGGTTGTTGTTTCGCTTTGATATTTCAACCCCACATTCTGAAACTCAACTTCACCGCGCAAGGTACCCAACATCACAGCCTTCGCAGGCGACTGAATCTCAGGTTCAATATCCAATACTTCAAGCACACGCTGGGCGCCAGCCGCGGCTTCTCCGCCTGCATTGACAAGACCCGTCAACGCCTGCGCGGGTTCTGCCAACATCAAAATGTAAGCATTGAACGCAACAATTGCGCCGATGGTCATCTTCCCATCCATCACCATTTGTCCGCCAAACCATAGGATCAACATGGTGCTAAGCAAGGTCAACCAGTTGGCGGTTGGCATAATCTTTGCCCATTCGTCAATCACCTTGACCCAGGTGTGGAATACTTTCTTGTTGGCTTTTTCAAACCGATCAATTTCATAATCTTCGCGCGCAAAAGCGCGGACAACCTGAACGCCGGTTACGTTTTCCTGCAAACGATTCGAGACATCGCCGACTGCGTTATCCACAGCAAAGAACAACGCGCTGATCTTTGTTCCAAAACTGGAGGTCATGATGATCAACGGGATGATCGGCAGCAGGGAAATCATTGCCAATGCAGGGTTTACAGAAAACATCACAAACAAAATACCAAACGAAAGGAACGCAAAGCGCGCAAGTTCCGCGATGGACGAGCCTGCAAATTTTTCGATGGAACGCACATCTTCGATGCAGCGCGAGATCAACTGTCCGCTTTGAACGTGATCGTGATACGTGAAAGGCAAATGCTGAATGTGATCATACATACGGTTGCGCAAATCATAACCAACCGCAACAGCGATCCACTCGGAGGTGTAGCGATGAAGCAGATTCAGCACTGCGGAGCCAAGCCCAAGCGCAAACAAAAGCAGCGCAGATCGGACAAGGTTATTCGTCTGCCCGCCAACGAGTCCATCATCAATTACAGACTGAATGATGCGCGGCACAAGCAGGTTGAGTCCGGTGAGCGTCAACAACATTACAAGCGAAAGAATCACCTGCCCTATATAAGGTTTGAGGAAAGAAGATATGCGAAGTAAATTTTTCATAATAGGAACTATGCTTGCTTTTTGCGCAACGGCGAGAAAAGCTCTCACCTCAGAGACCACGAAGTCACCAAGACACAAAGTTTTTCCCTTCGAGTCTTTGAGACTTCACGCCTTTGTGGTTTGACAATGTCACATTTCAAAATCTTCACCCACAAAGTTCACAGGTCACAAATAAGACCAAAATGCCAAAACCAAAGATTTCCTTTGTGTTACTTCGTGCCCTTTGTGGTTAAAATCTTTGGTTTCAGCCTTAATGTGACATTGTCAAAGTAGTCAAAAAAAGCGGGTTTATTAAACAGGCTATTAGGATAACACAAAATAAAGTGGTCACCTTTTGAAGCGACCACTTTGATTCTTCACGCCGGCTGTAACTCGGTTTTATCCACACCCAGAAAGCGGAAAATAAACCGCGCGCCCAATGACAACCCAAACATCAACGCCCAATCCAAAACAAAGACACTACGCGGATAATTTTCAAACTTCCCCAGGAAATAGCCCGTAAAGATAATACCTGCCAAAACAATGGAGCCAACGGTGACAGAGATCAAAACCGGACGCACCAGTTCTACAAAAGACCCATAAAATCCAGCCGGATTAAGCGCGTTAAACCTGACAGAGAAAACCGTACGCAGGATGAACGCAGACCAGAACATCAGCAAGGTCATTGAACGGTATGATGCGTACTCGCGCCTTACGTCAAAACGCAAACGGAAGGAAAGGTAAACGGACAGCGCAATGATCACAAGGTCTAAAATAAGAAGCGGCAGACTCACGCGTTGTAAAATTTTCTTGAGCCAGTTGCGAAGCGGCTGATCTACATAATAATGAATTAACAATCCAGAACCAATCATCAAAGGCACAAAGGTATAGTCAAAAATAAGTTGGGGATTGGTCAAAGATGAATTTTCCAAAGCGCGCTGGTAGATCCAAATAAATGGCACATGCAGAATGTACAACCCGTAAGATGTTTCTCCCAAAGCAACCAGCGCTGGATGGTTGAAGAAAGTTGAAATGCGAGATTTATCAAGCGCGAGAGCGGCGATGATAACGGTTAATACTGGCGCCAAAAGTCCGGTCATTAGTTGAAGTTTATTGGGCATCTGAGTCGATTCGCTGCTTATAACGACATAAGCAGACATAAGTAAGATGCCTCCCAAAAGAACCAGCGGACTGACAAACGACTTGACAACCAACCCGCGCCCTTCACGCAGGAACCAAATTCCGCCTACAGCGCCGAGAATAAACGAACTTAAATGAAAGACGGGAAAATAGACCAGAAAGTTTTCATAATCTGGAAAGTATCCGATCCAAAGAATGTTGTGGATCACCTGACTGACAACCCAAACGGCAACAGAGACCCAGATCAATTTTTTTGTCGTCTGGCGATACGCCCACATGGTAAAGAACGGAAATATGGCGTAAAAGAAAAATTCAACGGTCATCGACCATGCGGCGTAGTTAAAAGACTGGGCGTAAGGCGGCCACCAGGCTTGCACTACAAAAATATTTGCAAGGGTCTTTTGCGGTTTAATGCGGGCAACATAGTCAATATAGTAATAACAAACCAGCAAAAACGAAATAAGATAAAGCGGATACAGGCGCAGAATTCGCGAAGTCCAATATTTTCCGATGGAAAATTTCTCGTGGGGGCGAAAATAGACCAGCGACATCACAAAACCCGAAAGCACGTACAAATAGGTCACGCTCGTTGTGGCTGATATTAAAAGCGCAGGCGGTATAAATTTACTTAACGCCTGATAATACACTCCCCCACTGCCGTGAAAAAACAAGACGACAATGATTGCAATAAAGCGCGTAAAGGTTAACTGATCGATTCTCTTCATCTAGTCCTCATGGATTAACTCCGCCTATTTTACTAGGAATCGAGTTTTGTTTTTTTACTGCCCAACCATGCGCCAATGCCTGCGGCAAACAAAGCAACCAGAATAATGATCCCGACCACCATTTGCCCATTTTGACGCGAGGTCGGCGGAACAGGCAGCGGTGTGGCAGTAGGCATAACCGTAGGCGTAACGGGGTGCGTAGCCGTGGAAGTTGGAATGCCAAATGTGGCGCTGGCAATGACCGTCGGCGTGGCTGTTTTCACCTCAGGTTTCTGAATAAGAAGTTTTTGCCCTTCATAAATATCGTCAGTTGAAAGGCTGTTCAAAAGTTTAAGTTGATCAACAGTTATGTTGTAATTGAGCGCAATACTCCACAAGGCTTCATTTGCCTGCACCAGATGATAAACCGTGCCATCTTCCAGCGGAGTGCTGATCGTCAGCGGCGTACCATTTATGGTTGGTGTGCTGGTAACTGACAATGAAGGAATTGACGCGCCTGCATCCAGCACGTAATAGGTCACGCCGCCCACAACTGCCACGCCTGCGCCCACATCCTCCAAATCAGCAGAAACCATCGTCTGCATATCGTCGGCGTCATCCTGCCAAAGTTCCACCATTCCAGAAACCGTCAGACCGGTTCCTGAACCGATATTCTCAAAGAACAAACCGCCTTGCGATAGATCGCCTGCAACCGAGTAGCCCGCCGCAATTGCGCGTTGATATGGAGGCACGCCTTCTGCATTAAAGCGCGTCATCACGCCTGCGCTGGAAATATAATCAGCCTGAGATTGGGCAATCTTCATCAACGTTGAATTTGTTTTGTACGGCGTCAATTTTTTAGCGGCGCGTAAATCATTCACTTCAGCGAGCAACTCAAGGGCTGTAAGGTTGGGCGAAAAACGCGCGGAATGCGCATCAGCCTGTTCGGACGGGATCAGGCTCAGGGTTAGAAAAAGAAGCGGAATTAATATCCAAAAACGTTTCATCCCAAAATTATACCGTCATGTTTTGTGAATACGGCATGATCGCCACATCTCCTAAAAGGCACCCTTTTTCGGTGACATTAATAACCTTCTCAAAAGTCATAGCAGTGTGTAGAATTATATATAATATATAATTCAGGAGGCATTCCATGCCCGTCTTTACGCCCGGTCGTCGTTGGCAGCCGCCATTTATGCCATTTAAACGCGAGCCATTTCAAAAGCGCGCACTCGCCAAAATAGAAGTTGCGATAAAGGGACCGCTATTTGGCTGTCGCATGTGCGGCAACTGCCTGTTGCAAGAAACCGCTTTGATTTGCCCAATGGAATGTCCAAAGGGATTGAGAAATGGTCCCTGCGGCGGATCAACTCCTGAAAAATGTTACGTGGATGAAACCCGTCCCTGCATTTGGTATAAAATTTTTGAGCGTTCCTTTAAATTTGGGC
>JAIFKY010000155.1 GCA_020049345.1 Anaerolinea sp. | reverse complement strand
CCCTGAGCTTGTCGAAGGGTCAAAAGTCCACAGATTTGGATATCCGACCTTTGACCTTTGACCTTCGACTTGAGAACCTGTCTTTCACCTACCCCAACGAAACCACCCCTGCACTCGAAAACATCAACCTCACCATCCAACGCGGACAACACATCGCCCTCGTCGGCAAAACAGGCGCGGGCAAATCTACCCTCGTCAATATTTTGCTTGGATTTATCCAACCCACCGCAGGTCAAATTACCGCGCAGTTCCCAATCCCCAATCCCCAATTACCAATTACCAACCTTCTGCCTTCCATCGCCTGGGTTCCGCAACGCCCGCACCTCTTCCACGATACCATTGCGGCGAATATCAGAATCGGCAAAGAAGATGCAACTCACGCAGAGATCATCACCGCCGCACAAGCCGCGAGTTTGCACGACTTCATTGAATCGCTTCCGCAAAAATATGAAACGATCATCGGCGAAAGCGGCGCCCGCCTTTCCAGCGGACAAGCGCAACGCCTAGCCCTGGCGCGCGCTTTCCTCAAAGATGCGCCAATCCTGATCATGGATGAACCCACATCCAGCCTCGACCCTGAAACCGAAGCTCTGCTCGAAGAATCCACACACAAACTAATGCAAGGGCGCACCACCATCACCATCGCGCACCGCGTCAACACCATCTTCCAATCCGATCAAATCATCGTCCTCAAAGCCGGTCGCATTGTCGAGCAGGGAACGCACCGCGAATTGCTCGCCAACAACAGCGTGTACGCAGAGATGGTGAAGCCGTACGATTTGCAAGTGACGAGTGACGAGTTACGAGTTACAAATTACAAGTTACAGGCAGAGACTACTCAATCACCAATCACCAATCACCAATTACCAATCACCAATCACCAATCACCAATTACCCAAGCCATCCTCCCGCGACTGCTCTCCTTCCTCGAAGGCAACTGGCAGCGCGTCGCGCTCTCGGTCGCCATCGGATCAATCACCATCGGCTCCAGCGTCGCGCTGATGGGTACATCGGCATGGCTGATCTCCACCGCCGCGCTACATCCATCCGTTGCCGACCTCGGCGTTTCAGTCGTCGGCGTGCGCTTCTTTGGAATCACGCGCGGCATCGCCCGCTACTTTGAACGCCTCGTCTCGCACGATGTCACCTTCCGCCTGCTCTCCCGCCTGCGCGCCTGGTTCTACGAAAAACTCGAACCCCTCGCCCCCGCCCGCCTGATGGAATTCCGCGCTGGCGATTTGCTCTCGCGCATCATCGGCGATGTGGAAACGCTGGAAAATTTCTATGTGCGAGTGGTTTCACCACCTTTGACTGCGATCATCATCGGAATTTTCACCTCGATCTTCCTCGCCTCGTTCCACCCGATCCTTGCTCCTGTTTTCCTGATCTTTTTCCTCAGCCTCGGCATTGCCCTGCCCGCCCTGTCGCAAATCCTCAGCAGGCGCTCAGCCGAACAAGCCATCACCCTGCGCGCAGACTTGCACACTCACCTCGTAGACAGCATTCAAGGCATGGCAGACCTGCTGGCCTACGGCCGCGGCGAAGAACGCCAAACCCAAATCAGCGCCAACGGATCAGATTATGGCAACGCCCAACGCCGCATGGCGCGCGTGACGGGCATTCATTCCAGCCTGACCACATTGCTCACCAACCTCGGCTTGTGGACAATCCTGCTGCTCTGCATTCCGCAAGTGACCTCTGGCAACCTCGCCGGTCCCATGCTTGCCTCGTTGACCCTGCTGACCTTTGCATCTTTTGAGGCTGTCATCCCACTTCCGCTTGCCGCCCAAATGTGGAACTCCTCGCGCGAAGCCGCAAAGAAATTATTTGAAGTGGTGGATACAGAGCCAGAAATAAGGGACAAGGGACAAGAAACGAGAAACGAGGAAAAACAACTCGTTACTCACAACTCGTTACTCATTACTGATCTCTCTTTTACCTATCCCAACCAGTCCACGCCTGCCCTGCAACATATAACATTCAACGTTAAACAGGGACAATCCATTGCCATCGTCGGACCCAGCGGCGCGGGAAAATCCACATTGGCGAATTTGCTGTTGCGCTTCTGGGAGTATGAAAATGGCGACATCACTCTCGGCGCAGATTCTCTCAAATCGCTGAATCAGGATGAGGCGCGGGCGCGAATCGGTCTCGTATCGCAAAATACTTATTTCTTCAACACATCGGTTTTTGAGAATTTGCGCTTCGCCCGCCGCAAAGTCACGCGGGATGAAATTGAATCCGCAGCAAAAGCCGCGCAAATGCACGACTTTATTTTAAGCATGCCCAAAGGCTACGACACGCTGATCGGCGAACAAGGCTTGCGCCTTTCAGGCGGAGAACGTCAGCGGCTGGCAATTGCACGCGTGCTGATCAAAGACGCGCCAATTTTGATTTTAGATGAACCCACCGCCAACCTCGATGCGCTGACCGAAAAACAGATTTTGGAAATGCTCTTCAACATAATGAAACGCAAAACCTCGTTACTCATTACGCATCGCTTAATTGGACTGGAAAACGTGGACGAAATTATTGTCATGAATCACAGCCAAATTGTGGAACGCGGAACGCACGCAAGTTTGATTAAGGAACGCGGCTTGTATCATCGAATGTGGATGTACCAAAATCGCATTCTTGATCTGGCAGAAACAGAAAACTTCACATCCTGATTTTTGAAGTTCAGGCAAAAAAACACTGTCCCGCAAGTTGAATAACTTGCGGGACAGTTCCTTTTATTTTTTTCTCTACGTACATTTCGTAAATTTATGTCGTTGCGAGCCGCCGATCTTGTTCTTAGGCGGCGTGGCAATCTCTTTTTACCAGAAACATTCCATATGACAGGAGATTGCTTCGCCCTATCGGGCTCGCAACGACATTTGTACGGTGGAGAATTATTTTTTATATTTTGTGAAATTCTTACGGGCAGGCGCCCATGTTAACTTTGATGGTCACAGAACCCGCGTTTGCCGTGGAAAGAGGAGCGCAACAATTGTTTGCAGAATCAAACCCAGAGCCATCCTGACATTGCCCCGTACCTGTAGTTAATGCGCTGGCAGAACAGGCAGAGTTGGTGAACTTAAGTTCATACGTCCACAGTTGTTTACCGGTACAAGTAATCACGGTCTTGCCATCTACAACCGTTCCGCTGTCTTCACATTTCAACTCGCCCTTCGGGTCAAGCGATTCAAAGGTGGTACCAGGCGTGATGCTGATATTCTGGTAGGGAATTTTCTCAACACAAAATGTATTCACCGTGTCCGTATCCTTTACGTCAGGCGCGGCGCAAGAAGTGGACTGACAGGCAGGCGCTTGTTCAACTTTTGCAGCGCCGCCACAGGCTGAGGCAAATATAACCACAAAAACAGTCATCGCCAACAAAATATAATTCGTCTTTTTCATAATATAACTCCTTGTATGTCATTGATTTATAAGACTTTTTCATTTTACAGTATCAGTACAGATAGACTATGGGAGGATTGTCCTGTTTTGTTATAATTGACCTTACATGAACCTTTCATCTTTGTCCTTGACCGATCAACGCAACCTTGTGAAAAGCAGGGAAATAACCGCGTCAGAACTCGCCGCAGCCTGCTACCGTCAAATTGAGCGACTCAACCCGACGCTTAATGCATTTATCACAGTAGTGCCGCCTGATCAGTTGATTACGCAAGGCGGTACGCAAAACATGCCGCTTGAGGGAATTCCGCTTGCAGTCAAAGACCTGTACGACACAAAAGGGATTCGCACAACAGCGGGAGCGCGTTTTTTTGCAGATAACATTCCGCAAGAAGATGCCTATGTCGTGCAAAAAATAAAACGGGCGGGCGCGCAAATTATTGGAAAAACCAACACGCATGAAATTGCACTTGGCGTGACCAACAATAATCCGCATTATGGCGCATGTAGAAATCCATGGGACATCACCCGCACGTCTGGCGGCTCATCAGGTGGAAGCGCAGTAGCCGTTGCAACCGGAATGGCAATGGCGGCGCTTGGCACAGACACCGGCGGATCGATCCGCATACCGGCTTCATTGTGCGGCGTGGTGGGACTCAAACCTACCTACGGGCGGGTGAGTCTGCGCGGTATTTTGCCTCTCTCATGGAATCTGGATCACGCAGGACCAATCACGCGCAAAGTGGAAGACGCTGCGCTCATGCTGCAAGTTATGGGCGGGTACGATGAACTTGATCCGTCTTCTGTTAAAACTTTACCGGGAGATTACTCGAGTCACTTAAAAGACAGCATGAAAGAACGCAAAGTTGCGCTGGCCATTGGAAGTTTTATTGAAGAAGCGGAACAGGAAGTTTTGGAAGCAGTACGTAACGCCGCGCAAGTGTTGGAGACTCAAGGCGTGGTTGTTACAGAAGTAAACGTGGATTTTCTCAAGGAAGGTACGCTGGCAAATGCTTTGATGACACAAGCCGATGGCGCCGCGTTCCATTATGAAAGATTAAAGGAACACCCTGATTGGTTCGGCGCGGATGTGCGCCAAAGGTTGGAAACAGGCGCAGCATTCACATCCAGCGAGTACTCTCTGGCGCGGCGCACCCAAGCCGAAGTTAAGAGACGTTGCGAGTTGTTACTCAATCTATACGATGTCCTCATTCTGCCCACTACGCCCATCCCTGCGCCGGTGCTTGAAGGAGAAAATGCGATAGAACGCGCCCGCCAGTTGACTCATTTCACCGCACCCTTTAACCTGACCGGCTTGCCCGCTCTAACCGTACCCTGCGGATTTACAAAAGAAGGGTTGCCCATTGGGTTACAGATCGTATCGCGCGCATGGAATGAAGCCGGCGTGCTACGCACCGGCTATGCCTTTCAGCAAGCCACCAATTGGCATACTCAAAAATGCCCTGCTTAAATCTTTAGCGTTTAAATCAAACGTCCCGCAAAATTTATCTGCGGGACGTTTTTATTTAAACCAATTTCTAATTTCTTATCTTATATTACAGGCTCCCGCGCTTTCATTCCAGCGGCAGAAGGGGTTTTTAATACAACGTGTTTCATTGGTAATTGGAGCGCAGGTATCCTTAGGCTGACTGCATTGAAGAGTAGTCACATCCAGAGTGACACAGCCAGGACCAGCGAGGCGTATCTCGCCCGGCGAACAGGCTCCAAGGTCTGCGTTGAACGTGGATCCGGGAGAACAGCCCGGGTAGGTTCCGCCGTTCACAGCCTGACAACATTGGAAGGTATCGCTGTAGGCAAATCCGGCCGCGCAGCCAGAATAAGATTGAGAGGCCAGCGATGGATTATCAACTCCATAAGGCGCTTGAACCAATCCACTTGGGGGCACACACATCCCAGCGAGATTATCAAAATATAAACCGCCCGGGCATTGACCATTCGCGTCAGTCCCAACCACACATGATTGCTGACCACCCCTGTCTGCCAAAACATATCCCACAGGACAGCCGGCCACCCCAACCTGCCCGATGATCGGCGAATAGTTACATGCGCCGCTAGTAGGATCAAGAGTATAGCCTGGGTCACACGTGGGAACGGCGCCGGTAATATCAGGTGAATTACTGCAAGTTGGGTTGCACACCGTAATTTCGTTTGTGGCTTCTATTGCCAGGGGTCCGCGACAGGTAAGAATGCGTTGACCATCCACAACTGCTTCTTCGCATTTCAGGTCTTTGCTGACTTCATAGATCGCGTTAGCGGGAAGATCGACTGTGACAAAACTACTTCCTGCCGCGCAATATTGACCAGCCACTTGAGTCACCGGCAGTTCGCATCCATTGGAAACGATCACGCCTGTGGGAATGTAGGATGCAAGTTGACAATACGGCGCAAACGTTTTGGGCTGTGGCACCGCACAGCGGAATCCGAGATCGCGGCTGTGGTAAACCTGCGCGCCAAAATGACGGATCGCAGACTCAACCTGATCAAAATCAGTCTCAAACGAACTGCCGCGAATCGAACGATACTTTCCGCTTTCAGGTCCTGCGGGGTTTGCCGTCGGCGCGGTGTTGTAATACGCCTCGCCATACCAATCATTAACCCATTCAAATATGTTGCCCGCCATGTCATATAAACCATACGGGCTTACGCCATCAGAAAAAACATCCACTTCAGAAGTGCGCCCTGAACAATAGCCAAGGTTGAGTAAGTCACAAGCGGGTTTATCGTTGCCCCAAGGATAGGCATTGCCATCTGTGCCGCGCGCGGCTTTTTCCCATTGCGCTTCTGTAGGCAACTGCCCCTGTGACCAGGCACAATACGCTTGAGATTGATCCCAAGTTACGCCTACCACTGGATGATTGGCATATTCGGGATTGCTGTACACAGGGCCGCCAAGTTCTTCCACTGGCGCGGAACAAGCGCCAACCGCCACGCACTGAGCAAACATACGGTTTGTTACTTTTGTCTGATATATCCAAAATCCATCAAGCGATACATTATGCACCGTCGCGTCAAAACCGCCGTTACCCATGATAAATTCTGAAGGCGGAACATAGATCAGCGTGCTTCCATCAATCCACTTCATTTTTGTGCCGCTCTGTGGACCCGATAAAGCCACGGGAACCAAGGTTGGTATTGGATCGGCAACCTGCGTTTCAGTCGGCGGCAAAGATGTAGCCGTCACCACAATCACAACTGGGGTCGGCGGCGCGCCACATGCCGACAATATAAATGTGAGTATTAAGCCATATACAAATATCACATAGCGAACGTTTTTCATTCAGTCTCCTTTTCTCGCAATTTGCAAGGCTTTATTATTATAATGCAGTGCAAAAAATTACTTTGCGCGCTTAATTTCAAATTAACCAAATAATTACGCGAACAAAAGATTCTCACAAAAAAACACGGGGACCACACATCATCCAAATGTTCTTACAGGAAAAAATTTTGTAACTTCTGTAGACTCTGTGGTAAAACTACACAACCTTGGTAATTAATTTCACCGCTTGATTCACAAATAATTCTTTCTACTTCAGGAAATTGAAAACTAAAAAAATGCCGAAACAAATAAACACCATCCCCTGTCCCGCTTGTGGCGCAGCATCTGAACCTGAGACGGGAAAAACGCACATGCCCTGCGCCTATTGTGGAACAACGCTGACAATTCCCAAAGAATTACGCGCAAAAATAGATTTTTCAGCCCATGAAAAGAAAGTTCAACAACCAGAAATTACCCCTGATAAACTTTTACGCAAAGCACAACCCGTCGTCCGCGGAGCATTCAACCTGTACGCTCTTTGGACATGGGCGCGCTGGATCTTACCAGCCTGCCTGACCATTTTCATTACAACAATCATACTCTGTCTTGCTCTTGGCTCTGTACCAGTAGTCTTAAAGTTAATTCGGTAATTATAAAAATATTCCGAAAGTTGCCAGGTAGTCGGCTGAAAGTTTTTAGACGCACCTTTGGGATGGTTCAAGGCTTTTTGTGTGACGACCTGCTGGTTACCAAAACCCAACCAATTTAATTCTTCAAATATTCCCATCATGTCCCCCGCATCAACACTCAATCAAATGGCGATTTCAGCGCAATCACAAAATTTTATACGAAACAATCAACGCATCCATATCCTGCGCTCCGGCGGTTCTTAATGCAAACAGAAAGTTTCCGCGCCATGAACTCGGATATCTTGCTTGTGGCAGAAGGTGAGTTATCACAGGTTGAATCGGGGCTTGTTGCCGCACAAAATTTTGTAGACGCAAGCGAAAAGCGATTTACTCGTTTTTCAGAACAAAGCGAACTTTCGGCGCTCAATCGCGCGGCTGGCGGCTGGTTTATGGCATCTCCTGATTTATTTGAAGTGGTCAAGGAAGCGGTCTTTTATTTTCACAAAACCAATGGATTGTTTGACCCATCCATTTTGCCGAGTCTGAAAAATGCAGGGTACATTCACAGCATGGATGAAATTCGCCGCAGCGGATCCGCGCCCCAGTCTGATCGTCATTCATCAGCATCCATATCCACCTTTGCCTCTGTCGAACTCAATGAAGCCGCCACATCCATTCGCCTGCCCGCTGATTTACAGATCGACCTCGGTGGCATTGCAAAAGGTTGGATAGCGGAACGTGCCGCGCGTTTATTAAGCCAATACGCATCTGCTTGCGCGGTCAATGCCGGCGGCGACATGTTCCTGATCGGCTATCCACACGGACGAGATTCATGGGAAGTGAGTCTCGAAGACCCGCGCAACCCCAAAGAGGATATTTCAACTCTTTTATTGCAGGAAGGCGCAGTCGCCACATCATCTATTATGAAGCGCACATGGAAGCAGGGAAAAATCTCCCGCCACCACCTGATCAATCCACGGACAGGTGAACCGGCAAATACTTCCTGGTTAAGCGTCACCGTCCTCGCCCCACATGCAGCAACCGCAGAAACTTTTGCCAAAGCCTTTCTCATTGCAGATAAAGATGAAACTCTATTGCTTGGCGAACAAAACCCAGAATTAACCGTCCTGGCAGTGGACAAGGATGGAAATTTGGTAAGTCTCATTACACCCAAATAAAATTTACATGGCGCTCATTAACTTACTCTCAAATTTATTTCCATCAATAGTTTGCAATTTGCTGGTTAGTTATTTGATTGTCATGTTGCACTTTAAACAGGAAGAAGAAATTAAAAATACAGAAGTTGAGAGAAAAGCCTAGTAATATATGAAATCCTATTCCTCCCTAAAATCGATCCTCGCTGAATTTCTCTACCTGCACCGCACGCTCGTGTCCGATGATATGGACAAAACTCTTGCCATCATCGGCTCCTACATGCCCGACACCGCAAACTATACAACCGAAAATTATGCGCCGCTCACGCAGGTGTGGACTTGGAAAATCCCTGAGCGGTACGTTGTGCATGAAGCCTACCTTGAAACCGAAGATGGCGAACGGGTTGTGGATTTCAAAAATAACCCATTACATATTATTTCGTATTCGCTGCCGCTGGATAAAACCCTCCCCTGGGATGAACTCGCGCCCCATTTACGTTTCAGCGAAAAACGTCCAAACGCAATTCCGTGGGAGTTCAAATTTTATGAACGCAGTTGGGGATTTTGCCTTTCAAAAAACACTTTTGATCAATTGCCGCGCGACAAAAAATATCACGCGGTCATCCGCTCCGAATTTACCGCCGACCCTGAAAATGGATTTCGCATCGGCGTAGGCGTGATCCACCCCGAAGGCGGAAAAAATCCAGACGCAGGCGAATTCATTATTCAATCACATACCTGTCACCCCGCGCAAGCCAACGACAATGGATCTGGCGTGGTTTGTGAAATTGAACTGGCGCGGCGGCTGACTGAAAGACCATTACCTGCCGGCTCCATGAGCGTCCGCTTCTGGTTTGGACCTGAAACCATCGGCACAGTTGCCTATCTTGCCAACCACGAGAACCTCATCCCAAGCCTGCGCGGTGGCATCTTCCTCGACACCACTGGGAATCAAAATACGCTGGCATTGCAACGCACCCGCCAGGATAATCATTTACTTGACCGCATTGCCCGCCATGTCATTTCCAAGCAAAACAAGGAATTTCGCGAGGGCGAGTTTGCGCAAGTGGCGCCCAATGACGAGCGCATCATCAATGGACCCGGCGTCAATGTGCCCTGCATTTCACTCAGCCGCTTCCCCTTCCCCGAATACCACACCAGCGATGACAACCTGGAAATTATTCACGAAGATTTACTTCTTAACACAGTGGATGTAGCCGAAGAGATTGTCCGCATTTATGCCAGCAACTACGTTCCCAAACGAACCTTTCGCGGTCCGGTCTTTCTCAGCGGAAACGGTCTCTGGGTGGACTGGCGTGAAAATTGGGAACTCAACCGCGCCATTGAAAAAATCATGACAAAATTCGAGGGTAAACACAGCATCTTCGATATCGCCGAACAAGTTGGGCTTGATTATTGGATGGTT
>JAIFKY010000117.1 GCA_020049345.1 Anaerolinea sp. | reverse complement strand
TTGCCTATGTAATTATTTGTGAGTCTCTTTACATTCAAGCACATCAGAAACGGCATCTGCCAGAATTTGATCCACGACGATGGAGGCTGCGGTGGGTTCGGCGGCTTCATTTCTGCTCATGTAAGATTTCACCCCGTCAATTACCCAGGTAGTGCCAGGTCGGGAGAAATCTTGTCGGTGTTGACGATCAAATCGAAGGCTTGGATCGAACCCCACGGCACTTTGTAAAATTCCTCTACAAAAGCCAGCCGTATTTTATCTTTGCTTTTTACGAGCGCTTCAGCCTCTTCAAAAGTGAGATTCTGTTGTTCCATTACGCGTTTGACACGCACAGAAAAGGGCGCTTGAACCCGCACATGAAAAGCGTCGGTGAAGCCTCTTAAAACTTCAAATCCGCTGCGCCCGAGGATCACGACATTGCCGTGTTGGGCTAAGGCTTGTATTACTTGATTGAGCATGGTCACCATGACTTCTCTTTGATTCCCGCGCTCCAAATCGAACCTCTCCCAAAATGTGGGCAGGGATTTATACTCTTTATCAAATTCCACGTACCCATATTGAGCAAGTATGTTGCCAATAAATTTTAGGTCTACAAAATGGTAGCCCAAGGTTTTGGCTACCTGTTGGGCAATGATATCTCCATCACTGCCGTAATCTCTTGAAACGGTTATTACAGACATTATTACAACTCCTTATTGTTTAAAACTTATCGCCGTTATTATAACAATTATTCAACGAACTTTGTTATGTAAGAAAAACGGGACTTAACATTTGGATGCGTTTTATTTCAGTATCTTGCAGTGAGTTATGTATTTCGTAAACATTCAAACTACGCAACATAGCTTTTTCTCAACTTATTTGAAACGTGCCCTTATTGTCTAGACTGCAAGATCACCCTTTCTCTTACGCGAATCAAGGGTAAAACGGGTTCTCTCCGTACAAATGTCGTTGCGAGCCCGATAGGGCGAAGCAATCTCCCGTTGTATGAAATGTTTCTGGTAAAAATAGGTTGCCACGCCGCCTAAGAACAAGATCGACGGCTCGCAACGACATAAATTTACGAAATGTACGGTAGAGAAAAAACGGGTAAAATTTTTACAATGAAAATTATGAAAAGTCCATTACGGTACCCCGGCGGGAAGTCTCGCGCAATACAACAAATGCAATCCCTCCTGCCTAAAGATTTTGAGGAATACAGAGAGCCGTTTGTTGGCGGCGGGTCATTTTTTATATACTTAAAGCAAACCTATCCACAATTAAAAATATGGATTAATGATCTAAACCCCGAATTATATTATTTCTGGAAGTACGCTCAAGCGGACTCTGAAAAACTGGCAAAGGAAGTTTTGAAGGTGAGAGCAGAAAGAGCAAATGGACAGGAGTTATTCAGTGAATTGGTAAATGTGAAAGTTGAAACATTAACTGAATTTGAGCGCGCCGTCCGTTTTTTCGTCTTAAATCGAATTACTTTTTCTGGCGTCGTCGAATCTGGCGGATACTCACAACTGGCTTTTGTTGGAAGGTTTACAGAGTCTTCCATTGAGCGCGTTGCAAAACTCGGGAAACTTTTGGAAGGAATTAAGATTACACATCTCGATTATCGCGAAGTTCTGTCAAGCGGCGGAGAAGAAGTCTTTACCTTTCTTGACCCGCCTTATTTTAAAGCGACCAAATCAAAATTGTATGGAAAAAACGGTGTTTTGCATACCGGGTTTAGTCATGATGAATTTACGCTTGCACTGAAAAAATGCAAACACTCTTGGTTGATTACGTACGACGACTCGCCTGAAATTAGAAGAAACTTTGAATTTGCCAATATCTATGAATGGGAATTGCAATACGGCATGAACAATTACAAACAAGGCAAAGCTGATAAAGGAAACGAACTTTTTATTTCCAATTACTTGCTTCCGCTACCGCCAACAAGAAAAGATCATTAACCGCAGTTTTTTTATTTTTTCCCCACTTCCACCGCAACCTCAATGATCCTGTCCAGCCGAAAAGTGCGTTCGGCTTCGCGGGTATGGCAGAAGGCGCGCAGGTAAATATAATCAGCCAACCCAATGACTTCTTTGGGGGTGATCCAGCGTTCTGAAATTTCGCCGTCTTTGTCCATATATTTAATGAACAGGCGTTTTCCGCTGTTGATGGCTTCGCTTAGTTCGGTGGGCAGGTACAAGCCTTCCTGCGGCCAGGCGGGAGAATTGTAGATTCCGATGTAATCGTCGAGCGGTTTGCCGTTTTGTTTGAGCGCATCCATCATGGCGAAGAAAATATTTTTAGCCGCAAGCGCATCTGCCTGAGCGCGGGAGGTGTGCAATTTGTTCGAAATGCTAAACGCCTCAGCCAGATAACTTAGCGTGTACGAAGGCAGGTCAAAATATTCACGTGCCAGCATGAGTGTGTCAATCAAGTTTGGGTATTCCACAGTCAAGCCCAATTTGCGATATTCGTTGTCGAGGAATTGCAAATCAAATTGAGCGTTGTGGCAGACAATAATCGTGTCATTTAATAACGATTCAATTTGCTTGGTAACCTCTTCAAAGCGTGGTGCGGCTGATAGTTTTTCTTCATCCAATTTGTTGATGTGAAAAGCCGCGGGTGAAATCTCATGCTCGGGGTTGAGGATCAGGTCCAGGGTGGTTTTGATGCGCTTGCCTTCGGTCAGAACAATCGCGATCTGGCAAATCCGATCTCCGAACCAGGGAGAAAGCCCTGTAGTTTCAATATCCAAAAAAGCGAAGCGTGCGTTTGAAATATCAATCATGGCGCTATCTTACCATGTCATTTCATGTCGTTGCGAGGCGGACGCTCTTCCCGCCGAAGCAACCTCCAATTATTGCGAGGTTGCTTCGGGCGAAGAACAAGAGCGCCCTCGCAACGACATATTTCTGCAAGTTGTAGTATATTTTCTCCCTTCAAAGGAAACGCATTCATGGCATTAATTAGTTTGGAAAATGTGAGTCTCGGCTTTGGCGGGCCGCGGCTTTTTGACGGCATCAACTTGCAGATCGAGCAGGGCGAGTGGCTGGGCTTGCTTGGTCGCAACGGCATGGGCAAATCCACTTTGCTCAAGCTGGTCAACGGTGATATTTATCCGCAGGACGGAACGGTCTCGCGTCAGCAAAATTTACGCACCGCGTATTTGCCGCAGGAAGTCCCTGCCAATATTGTTGGGAAAGTTTTCGATATCGTCGCCGATGGGTTGGATGCTTCGCGCATCCACGACGAACATCACTGGCAGGGACAACTTCAAGTGGAGCAGGTCATCTCGCGGATGCAATTGGATGCGGATGCGCGCTTCGAGATTCTTTCAGCGGGGATGAAACGCCGCGTCATGCTCGCCCGAGGCTTGGTGCGCGACCCTGAGCTTTTGCTACTCGATGAGCCGACCAATCATCTCGATATCGCTTCGATAGATTGGCTCGAAGGTTTTCTCAAACGCTGGGGCGGCACCTTGTTGTTTGTCACACATGACCGAGTCTTTCTGCAAAAATTAACCACCCGCATCGTTGAACTGGATCGCGGACGACTCTTCGATTGGAATTGCAGTTACACCACCTTCCTCGAACGCAAGGAAGCCATGCTCACTGCCGAAGCGGAGCAAAATATTCTCTTCGATAAAAAACTGGCACAGGAAGAAGTTTGGATTCGCAAAGGCATTGAAGCGCGACGCACGCGCAACGAGGGACGCGTGCGCGCGCTCAAACGTCTGCGCGAGGAACGGCTTGCGCGGCGCGAACGCCCTGGCAAAGTGCGGATGCAACTTCAAACAGAAAAACGCTCTGGCAAATTGGTCATCGAAGCGGAGAATGTCAATTATGCCTTTGGCGATGCGTCCATCGTCAGCGATTTCACGACCACCATTCAGCGCGGCGACAAGGTCGGCATCATCGGTCCGAATGGCTCTGGCAAGACTACACTGCTGCGTCTGCTGTTGGGCGAGTTGACTCCGCAAAGCGGTACGGTGGAATATGGCACAAATTTAGAGATCGCCTATTTCGATCAACTGCGCGCGCAACTCGATGACAGTAAATCGGTGCTGGATAATGTGGGGCAGGGCAGTGACAACGTCACCATCAACGGCAGGTCGCGCAACCTGAATGTGTATCTCGAAGATTTCCTTTTCTCCAAAGACCGAGTCAATGCGCCGATCAGCGCGCTTTCGGGCGGCGAGCGGAATCGCCTGTTGCTGGCGCGTCTGTTTGCCCAGCCTGCGAATCTGCTGGTGATGGATGAGCCGACGAATGATCTGGATGTCGAGACTTTGGAAATTCTCGAAGACCTTCTGCTTGAATACGATGGTACGCTTCTATTAGTCAGCCATGATCGCGCGTTTCTGAATAACATCGTCACCAGTACGCTGGCAATGGACGGTACTGGAAATGTTACTGAGACAGTCGGCGGATACGATGATTGGCAACGGCAAAATGAATCAGCGAAGCCGGAACCCAGGGTGCGCAAACCAACTGTCAGCGAAGCCCAGCCCGTGCCTGAGTCCACATCTAAAAAATTGAGTTACAAAGAGCAGCGCGCACTCGAATCCCAAAAGAAGGAATTGGCTGAGTTGCCGCAACGTATCGAAAAACTCGAAGCGGATATTCACGCGCTGACAGTTGAAATGGCGAACCCATCTTTTTATCAACAAGACAGCGCAGAGATCACACGCGTGGTTAATCAATTAAAAGAAATGCAGGATGAATTGACGCAGGCGTATCACAGGTGGGAAGAGTTGGAACAATTGGGGTTGTAGCCGAATACGAAATTTGGAAGTTGTTTTGGGCAAAATAAAAAAACACCACGCAGATCCTTGCGCGGTGTTTTTAATTTCATTCTCATATTGTGACATTTGTCACCCATAAAATCGTGCAAATTAACTATCCTTTAATCTTTTTTTGGATTAAAATAAAAAATCTGAGGTAATTTGTATAATATTACCTAAATTGTCGCAAAAGGTAGCCTAGGAGGTGCAAATAAGGTATGTAGAGTAATGAATGGAACGTTGTTCAAATTTTAATAAGGAGAATGATAAGAAATGACACTCAAAAAATTACTTGTGTTAGTTGGTTTGCTGATCGTAACGGCTGTTGTATTAGCCGCTTGCGGCGGCGCAACTGCTACCTCAGCCCCTGTTGTTGTTGACCCCACTGAAGCCCCTGCTGTTACAGAAGCTCCCACTGCCGTGCCTACGGTAGACCCAGCCGAAGCGATTAAGCCCATTTTCGCTGCCTCTGGTCATGCGGATGCTGCGGCATTGGCTTTCACCGATTGGGATGAAGCCGATCCCAAGGAAGTTCCTGTAAGTTGCGCCAAGTGCCATACCAGCGCTGGTTATCAGGATTTCATTGCTGACGGCAAGGTTGATGCCGCAGTGCCCGCCGGCCCGTCCGGCACGCTCGAATGCGCGACCTGCCACAATGACACAGCCCAGGCGATGACTTCGGTCACCTTCCCCTCTGGCATTGTTGTTGAAAACCTCGGACCTGAAGCAATTTGTATGACCTGCCATCAGGGACGTCAGTCCAAGGTCAGCGTTGACAAGAAGATCACCGATTTCGCTGTGACCGATGTTGATGCAGTCGTTGCCCCCATCAAAGATGCGGATGGCAAGGATGTATTCTTTACCTTCCCCAATGTCCATTACTTTGCCGCTGGCGGCACGCTCTACGGCGGACAGGTTAAGATGGGTTATGAGTATGAAGGCAAATTATATGATGCCAAGACTCAACATGTTGGCGGCTTTGACACTTGTCTCGGTTGCCACGATTCACACAGCCTCGAAGTGAAGGTTGAAGCCTGCTCCGAATGCCATGAAGGCGTCGTTGCTGTTGAAGACCTCAAAAACATTCGCGAACCCTCTTCCGTCCAGGACTATGATGGCGATGGCGATGCTGCTGAAGGCGTTGCCTTTGAAATCGCTGGCTTGCAGGAAACCCTGTTAGCCTCGATCCAGGCTTATGCCAAGGAAGTTGCCGGCAAGGGTATTACCTATGACACCGCTACACATCCATATTGGTTCGTTGATGAAGATGGCGATGGCAAACCTGATCAAAAGGACGGCAAGGCTGTTGCCTACAATGCCTTTACCGCCCGTCTGATGAAAGCCACCTACAACTATCAGGTTTCCGTCAAGGATCCTGGTGCGTTCGCTCACGGCGGCAAATACATCATCGAACTGTTGGTTGACTCCATCGAAGATATCAATGCCAGCGAAAAACTGACCACTAAATTCGATGCAACCACACTGACCCGTGAAGATACCGGTCACTTCAACGGCGCGCGCGAAACCTGGCGCCATTGGGATTTCGATGCTGACGGCAATCCTGTCTACACAGTTGAAGCTGCTTGTGCCAAGTGCCACAGCGGTTCCGCCCTGCCCATGGTTCTCGCGGGCGAAACCATTCCTGAAGCTGGCGTTCCCGCTGGCAACGGTTTGATGTGTCTCACCTGCCATGATGGCGCGAATTTCCCGGCTCTCATTGCTGGCAAAGAAGTGACCATGCCCTCCGGCAAGTCCGTTTCCTTCGGTGAAGGTGAAGCTTCCAATCTCTGCATCGAGTGCCATCAGGGACGCACATCCAAGATGACGATTGACAAGAAGATTGAGCAATTTGCTGCTGCCGATAAACTCGACGAAGTAGTCGCCCCGATCACTGTGGACGGCAAGGAAGTCAAGTTCAGCTTCAGCAATGCCCATTACCTCGGCATCGCCGCCATGTGGTTCGGCACCGACGCCCAGGGCTTCTATGAATACGAAGGCAAGACCTATGTCGGTACCAACCCGCATGTTGTGGTCAATGACAAACCCGGCTGTGTCGGTTGTCATGACGCTCACACTGGCGCTCCCGACGAAGAATCTTGTAAGGCCTGCCATGGTGAAGTTGCAGTTGATGATATTCGCGGTATGAGCAGCACCGGCGACTACAACGGCAATGGCGACACTGCCGAAGGCATCCGTTCTGAATACCGCGCACTCCGCGATGTTCTGTATGTTGAACTCCAGAAGTATGCCAAGACTACGGCTGGAACCGGCATCACCTACAACCCCGATGTTTATCCCTACTGGTTCGTTGACGCCAATGGCGACGACAAAGCCGATGAGGTTGATGGCAAGACAGTAGCTTACTCCAGCTGGACTCCCCGCTTGATGAAAGCCGCCTACAACTTCAACTTCATGCGCAAGAATCCGGGCGCAGGTGTTCACAATGGCAAGTACGCCATCCAGATCCTCATTGACAGCATCGAAGATCTCGGCGGCGATGTAACCAAGTACGTTCGCCCGTAGTTATATTAAATAGTTGCAATAAAAATAGTGGACGCTGTCAGGCGTCCACTATTTTTATTAGAGTTTAAAACCATTACTCTGTCCATAATCGTCATGAAAAAATTCCACCGATAATATTAACGTGGAGTAGATATTCCACCGCCATTGGTTTTTGGCAGCTGTTGTTACTGGAGGTACCCATGAAAAAGTTACTGGAACGAATTGGAAAGTTTTTCGTGCCTGCGCCGGGGTCTTCACGCTGGACCTATATACTTCCATATTTGGTTCTGATTATTCTTTTTATTATCCTTTTTGCAGGCGGAACGTACGGATGGGAACGCACCAACTCTACCGAGTTCTGCGGAACAGCCTGCCATACCATGCCGCCCCAGGGTGTAACGCACGCGAATTCTCCACATGCCAACGTCACCTGTGAGGAATGTCATGTGGGACGCGCTACTTTTGCCGATCAATTTGTGCGTAAATCACAGGCTCTGCATGAAATTTACTATATGACCTTTTCACTTTATGAATATCCGATCCGCTCCAAAACCCTGCGCCCGGCATTGGATACCTGTGAAAAATGTCATCTGCCGGAAGCCTTCACCAGCGATAGTTTGCATACCATTAAACACTTTGGTACTGATGTAGAAAATACAGCCTCGACGACGTACCTTATTTTGAAGACGGGCGGCGGCGATAAGCGCGAGGGACTCGGCAAGGGTATTCACTGGCACATTACAAACAAGGTCGAATACTATGCCACGGATCCCCTAAACCAGGAAATTCCCTACGTGCGCGTCTACAATGAGGATGGTACGTTTACGGAATATACAGATGTTGAGTCTGGTTTTGATCCCGCGACAGTGGATCAAAGTCAACTCAAGCAAATGGACTGCACCTCCTGTCATAATCGTGTTACCCATAATTTTGAAAATCCCGCGGATTCAGTTGATGACGCCATGTCGCGCGGCGTGATTGACCCCGCCATCCCGTCCATTCGCCAGAAGGCAGTGGATACACTGACTGTCAAGTATGAGACTCGCGACGATGCAGTGAAAGCCATCTCTGCTCTTGAAGAGGATTACAAGAGCAATTTCTCTGATTATTACGGCCAGAATACTGAATCAATCCAAAAAGCAGTGGCTGAACTCCAGGCGATCTATGATCGCACTGTCTTCCATGATCAAGAAGTGGATTCGACAACACACCCCAACAATCTCGGACATGTTAACTCGCCGGGTTGTTTCCGCTGTCATGACGGCACACATCTAAACTCGGAAGAAGAGTCGATTCGACTCGAATGTAACCTCTGCCACTCCATTCCCATTGTTTCTGGCGCAAAAGATTTGGTGACCAAAATCGAGATCAACAGCGGCGGGATCGAACCAGACTCGCATCTCAACCCCAACTGGATCAACCTGCACAACAAGTCAATGGATCAGACTTGTGCGCAATGCCACTCCACTGAGGGTGCAGGTGGCACGAGCAATACATCCTTCTGCTCGAACAGCGCCTGTCATGGGAGCGTATTCACCTTTGCCGGGTTTGATGCTCCAGCGCTCCGCGAAATATTAAAGGATCAAATTCCCACACCAGCGCCTGCGAAAGCGCCATCAAAAGGCGCAGCCAGTTATGATGCGAATATTGGCGCGCTTTTGACGACCAAGTGTGGCGCCTGTCATGGCGCGGCCGCATCCGGCGGATTAAATCTCACCACCTATGCAGGCTTGATGAAAGGCAGCATAGGCGGCGCAGTGATTGCGCCGAAAGATTCCGCCAATAGTTTGCTGGTAAAAATTCAAAGCGAAAAGCACTACCTGAACCTCTCTGAAGAAGAACTGGGTTTGGTTACGCAATGGATTGATGCAGGCGCAACTGAGAAATAAACGGGGATACAAAGTACGCAGATAAAAAACGAGACGCTCTCATTTTGGAGCGTCTCGTTTTTTTTTTACGGCAATCCTTTTGATCTTGTCATTCGTGATAAACTGACTTTATATTTCATATTCCAATACCTTGAATCTCTGGAGTACGTATGACTTTATCATTTAAATTCGGCACGGTTGGATCACCCTCTGGCACGCCCAAAAAGCCGGGCGGCTCTGTTGGCGCAATTGAGTTCAGCAAATCCATTGGATTGAATGCGCTGGAACTTGGCTGGGTGCAATCGGTGCGGGTAACCGAGGCTACCTGCGCCCTGATCAAATCTACAGGCAGGGAACAAGGCGTGGCATTGAGTGTTCACGCGCCGTATTTCATCAACTTGAACGCAACGGATGAAGAGTGGGGTAAATCTCGTAAACGATTAATGGATGCGGCGCATTATGGCTATCTTGCGGGCGCAACCGATATTATCTTTCACCCGGGTTCTTATTTTATGAATGATCCGCTTGAAGTGTTGAAGATTGCCATTCCACGCTTGCAGGGGTGCGTGGATGAACTACAAAAGAATGGTGATCTGGTGACGCTCCGCCCGGAGACGATGGGAAAGTCTGCGATGCTTGGCTCCTTTGAAGATGCCGTGGCAATGAGCAAAGCCATGAAAATGGTACAACCCTGCCTCGACTTCGCCCATTTGCACGCCCGCCCGGGTGACGGCACGATGAACACCTACGATGAATGGTCACGCTTGCTGGAGATTTACAGCCGCGACTTGGGCGAAAAAGCCCTCAAGCATTTACACATCCACCTCTCTGGCA
>JAIFKY010000137.1 GCA_020049345.1 Anaerolinea sp. | reverse complement strand
CCGTCGGCCAGATCAACGGCTTGAATGTGCTGACGATTGCGAATTGCCCAATCCACTGTTTTAACGCATGACTCCGCGCCCATGCCACGCGAGGTGATGGCTATGATTCCAATTGCCATGTCAAATTCTTTTTCGGCGCGTTCCTTTGCCCGCAAAAGAGCCGCCAAAGATTCATCCCAGTTTAGGTTGTGACCGTGAAATGCCCAATCCGGCGAAAAGCGGACTTCAAACAATTTGATGTTCTGCCGCGCCGAATCTTCAAATAATTCCCAGGCAATACGTTCCACCACTGCGGGCGAAGTGATGCTGTTTTGAAAAATGGCAAAAGCATCGAGCACAGATTGCAAGTCGCGCAGTTGATCAAAGACTTTTACGCGCTTGTCCAATTCGCTGACTTCGTAGGTGGGCAATTTCAAATTATATTCACGCGCCACATCAAGTATGGTCTGCGTCCGAATTGAGCCTTCGAGATGGCAGTGAATTTCAGTTTTGGGGATGTCGTTATATTTTGGGTCAAAGTTTTTCATGGAAACCTGCTTTCCAAATTGGATTTTTTACTTCGTCACGTTGAAAACGTGACCTACGCTGCCAGCTTCAAAACTGTTTGCAGTAACACATTTGCGCCATTTACACAGTCATCCCATTTGGTAAATTCCCTCGGCGCGTGGCTGGCGCCATCTACCGAAGGAACAAAGATCATGCCCATGGGACAAACCCCGTCAAAGGATTGCCCATCATGGATCGCGCCAGATATGAGGGATGAATGGGTCAACCCCAAATCATCGCACGAGTCTGCAAAGGCTTTTTGAATTTCTGCGCTCATCAAATTCGGCACATGATTTTCGAAACGCTGGGTTTGCAACTCCAAGCCAAAGCGCGCGGCTTGCTCTTTTGCACACGCCGCCAAAGCAACCTCCAACCTGTCAAACTCGCCTTCATCAGGAGAACGAAACTCCAATGCCAGATCAACTCGCGCAGGAACAATGTTGAATGCGCCAGGCGCAAAATCCATTTTACCAACGTTGACAACACAATTTGAAAAATCGCGCATCACAAGTTCACGCGCGGCAAGAGTGAAAGCGCTTGCGCCCAACGAAGCGTCCGCGCGGTCAGTCATCAAGGTAGACCCCGCATGATCGGCTCTGCCAATGAAACTCACCCGACGCGAGCGAATGCCCACAATTGCCGAGACAATGCCAATATTGGTTCCCGTCCGCTCCAGCCGTTTGCCTTGCTCAATGTGCAACTCCAAATACCCCGCCAGCGAGTCTTTCGGGCGCACAGCCGTGAAGAAACCCGCCTCAGATAATCCTGCGCGCGCCAATCCCTCAACCAAACCATCCCGACCTCCGCGTGGTTTTTTCAACGCATCTGGATCAAGACGATCTGTCAGCGCCGAACTTCCAAGCAGACCGATAAATGAACCTTCTTCATCTGTGAAATCAATCGCCTCCAACCTAACCCCAGGCGTGATCCTGTTTTCTTTGACAGTTTTCAACACTTCGAGAGCCGCCACCACGCCCAACGCGCCGTCGAAGCGTCCACCATTCGGGACGGAATCAAGATGCGAACCGATGAGAAGGGTTTTGTCTCGCCCATCATTTGAAAGAATGGCGGAATGATTCCCAGCGCCGTCTGTGTGAAATTCCAAGCCAGCCGATTCAGTCTCTGCGCGGAACCAATTTCTTGCGGCGAGATGCGCATCGCTGAAGGTGACTCGGCTCACGCCGCCATCGCCCGTCGCGCCGATCAATGCCTGGTGGATAAACGAATCATGCATACGGTCCGCATTGACGCGCAGGGTTGAAAAAGATTCAGTCATGTGATGAGTCTCCGTGTCCCCAATCATACTGCAAGAAATTAATCAAAAAGAGTCGAACCTGTCTGGCTCGACTCTTTTTGCGATGGGTGGATTCTACTTTATTCTTTTGCGCGTTTGTAATCCACGAAGCGATAGCCAACTCCGCGCTCGGTGAGGATGTACTTGGGGTCGGCGGGGTCTTTTTCCAATTTTTGGCGCAAGTAGTTGATGTAAAGGCGAACATAATGCGGTTCGTCGCGGTATTCGTAGCCCCATACTTTTTGGAGCAGTTGGTCATGCGAAACCACCCAACCCGCATTTTGTACGAGGTGGAAGAGCAGGCGATATTCAGTTGGGCGAAGTTTTACAAGTTTGCCTTCGAGCCAAATTTCGCGGCGGTCAAAATCTATTTTGAGGCGCTTGTCTATTTCAAGCAAGCCGTGCATGGAACCGGTTGCGCCTTCGGTGCGGCGCAAAACCGCTTTCACACGGCTGACCAATTCACGCGGGCTGAACGGTTTGGTGACGTAATCATCTGCGCCACCTTCAAGTCCGCGTATTCGGTCATCTTCCTCCCCTTTGGCGGTGAGCATAATGACAGGGACATTGGTTATTTCACGAATGGTTTCAAGCACTTCAAAACCGTCAAGATCGGGCATCATGATATCAAGCAAGATAAGGTCCGGCGTAACATCACGCAGTTTTTGAATGGCTTGCTTGCCGTTGAAGGCTTCGCTTACCTGAAAGCCATCATGCTCGAGATTCATGCGGATGAAGCGCACCATGCGCTCTTCATCATCCACAACGAGAATACGGCGGCGTTCCACAGAATCGGGCATTTCTACTCCCTTACAAAGCCAATAATCTTTTCTTCGTCGGTGCTTTCAAGGACTTCGATGAAGTTTACCTTGGACAGCGGCCAAATGACTTTGACAACATTATTATTAATATAGTGCAAGTCCTTACCATCGCGCTGGCGCGGGTTTGAGACTGTGATAACGTTATCTGCGGCTTTAGGCAGCTCATCTACTTCTCCGATAATGGGTGTTTCACCTGCAATATGTAAAATGACAGAATAGGCCATAATCTCTCTTTTCTTATAAGTTCTTGACTAGCACTTGCAGTTTCAATTTTCCAAGCGCAATAATATCACCATGATTAAGTACCTGCTCGACATTGGACGCAAGGCGCTTTCCGTTGATATATGTGCCGTTGGCAGAGCCGAGATCAATAAAGATGATACGATTGCCATCCCGTTTGATCACCGCATGAAGACGCGACACACCTGCCGCATAAGCCTGATAGGGCGAGAGATCAATGTCCGGCATAATTGGCTGACCTTCGCTAATACGTCCCATGGTAAATTCGTTTCTGGAAGAAAGCGGAAGCACCTGACCGGTATCCAGCAAATGCAAACTGCCCCATGCGTCACTACCGTCAAAAGGCTGGTACGAATCATTTCTGGGAATACGATCGTTGATTTTCTCAAACTGTTGTGTCGAAATATTTTGAGTGGTAAGGGAATCCTTACCAGCCAGTTGAGCGCCACATTCAGCGCAGAACATGGCGCCAGCCATATTGGAATGTTTACAGTTGGAACAAACTATCATTTTTTTTCTTTCTCCTTTACGCCACCCAATAAAAGCGCGCGCGTGCTGTATTTAACATCTTTATTTCCGCTTGCGCTCCAGGCATGCATTTTTTCAAGGTTGTCAGACTCAAACAAAGCAGTTTTTGCAAGAGCGTGTTCGCCTTTGGCGAGTAAGTGAGTTGCAAGGTTTTGCAGATGACGCGCAGCCGAATCAAATTGACCCGCATCAGCGGCGGCGCGGGCGCGTTCCTGCATTCGATACAACGTTAGGCGTGAAAGCGCGCTCAAAATACGGGTTGGGGGAGGCTCTGGAGAAGGATCAGAATGAATCTCACGCCTGATATTTAATCGAATGGGAGGTACCGGTGTGGGGCGCGCTGTTACGGCAATTTTCAGCGACCCATTTAAAAGCGTAAGAATATCTTCATTCAAAGCAGAGGGATTCACGACAAGTTCGAACAGCACATGCAAAGGGGTTTCGCGCAAAATAGGACCAAGGCGCATTTGAGGTCCAACCTCAATGGAACACCCATCAGGCTGAAGGCGAAATGCGTAATTAATTTTTACATTTTCCTGCTCTTGAAATTCAAGGATAACATCATCAGCATAGGTACTGATAAGCGCATTGAATTTATCCACAAGCAAGCGTTGAATATCCTTGGGTTGTGAGATGTACGCGGAAGACCCGCCTGTTTTACTGGCAAGCGCATCAAGAAAAATATCATTCCACTCATTGCCAATCCCCATACCGCTGATGCCAATGTTCTTGGCGGCGGCTTCTTCAGCGAGATCCAAGCAGGCTTTTTCATCTCCGTATGTTTGCCCATCGGTCAATAATATGATGTGATTAACACGCGAGGGATCAATGGTACGGCGCACTTCCTGATAGCCCGCTTTCAGTCCATTGAAAATTTCGGTCGCTCCCGATGTTTGTATCATCTGAATACGACCTTCCTGTTTCTTTTTATCCGGACTTAATGAGGCAGGGATGATGACTTCGGCATAATCACTAAATGCGACCACGCTAAATACGTCTTCGGCACGCAAACTTCGCAACAATTGAATGGACGTGGCTTTCACCATGTCCATTTTATCGCCTTGCATTGAGGTGGAACGGTCCAGTACAAGACAAATATTTAGCGGGGGGGAAGGCAGACTTTCTTTTTCTTCGCGCGGGCTTACTTCAAGCAGCATGTAAATTAATTGCGGCTCGCCCAACCTCACAAGGCTTGGGCGGCTGAATATCATCTCATGCTTTACAATAGGATTAGCATTAATCTCCGGGGGTAAAGTGGCATCGTATAAATTACGGCGCTTGGGATTGGAGAGAACTTCATAGGCCTGCTGTATTTCAAGAAATAATTCAGTTTCGCCGGCGGCGACGTTTTTGTCCGGATGCAATCGTTGAGCTGCTTCAAAGTAGGAGTGTTTAATCTCCTCCGGTGAGGCATCACGAAAGACACCAAGAATGGCGTAATAATCCGAACTGTTTGACGGCATGATTATCCGATCATCTGAGCAAGAACAACCGTAATATTGTCTGGTCCGCCAGCCGCATTGGCGGCATCGACCATGTTTTGACATGCACGGTGAAGGTTGGGCGCGTCAACGATAAAGCGATGAAGGTCCTTATCGCTAATTACACCCCATAGACCATCACTACAAATCATGAGATAACCCGTCTGCGGGAAGGGGATGGTGAATATATCCGCTTCAAGCGCTTCACCCTGACCCAATGCGCGGATCAACACGTTGCGATGCGGAAAATTTGCAGCTTCATCTTTGCTGAGGTGTCCCAGTTCTTCAAGCCGTTTGACGAGTGAATGGTCGCGAGTGATCGGCTCGATCCTCCCGTCAGGGTAAACGGAATAAGCGCGACTGTCGCCTACATGGGCAATCGTCACCTGCTGCCCCAAAACCAGCGCGGCGGTAACTGTTGTGCCGCTGCCAGGCGCTTCACGTTGAACATATTGATGCGCTTCCATAATCGAAGTTTCCATCACTTCTTGCAGGGATTCTTGAAGAACCTGTGTAGGTAAATTGAAAAGATAGGAATGGAATTTTTTGGTGATGTTGCCGCCCATGATACGCACGGCGGCATTACTTGCCACTTCACCAAATTGATGTCCGCCCATGCCGTCTGCGACAATATACAACCCAAAGGGAATGCTTTCTGCGCCGCCGGAAATGGTGGAGGTAAGCGCAAGCAGACTGTCTTCATTATGTTCGCGCTGCTTGCCTACAGACTGCCCCACACTGGCGATAAGTTGCTTCATCTCATATTTCAAGTATTGGTTCGACAGAATGGAATCGATCTGTTGGTCTGAAAGCGGCGCAGTTACAGCCAAATCCACCGGCTTTGTTTGTGCAGGTTGATCTTTTATTTTTGTTTTCGTTTTTGTTCCAAATAGTTTTTGAAAAAAATCAGCCACGGGAGCTCCTTTTAGGCGAATAAAGCATAAACATGATGGTCTGTTGAGCCAAAATAAACAATATCATCAAATACTACTGGAGAGCCAGTAATCGCGGCTTTCGCTTCAAACTTCCAGCGCAGGCGACCTGTGCGGTATTCGAGACAATACAAATAGCCATCTACAGATCCACAATAAATGGAGTCTTTATAAATGACTGGCGAACTGCTTACTTGATTTTCGGTTTTAAAACGCCAAATTTCCTTTGCATTACGCGCATCTACACAATAAATAAAACCGTCTGCCGCGCCAACAAAAACATAATCATCGGCAAGCGCCGGGGATGAAACAGAACCCTTGCCCAGGCGAAACTTCCAAATCGCCCATCCATTACTTGTGTCCAGAGAATAAAGGGAACCATCCACGGATGAAAAATAAACAGCCTGCCCTTTGCTGACTGGGGAAGAAGTGACCGCGCGCTTGGACTGAAAACGCCACTTTAATGCGCCACGGAAATCAATTGCGTAAAATCCGCCTGCCTCATTGCCGAAGAAAATAAGTTCATTTGCAACCAACGGTGAGGAATGGATCGGTCCATCTGTCGAAAACTTCCAGATTGCGCGTCCGCTGTTCACGTTGACGGCGTGCAAGTCCTGATCATCTGAGCCAAAGAAAATGTGCCCATCCGCGATGCGCGGCGAGGAGTATATTTTCCCATCGGTGTAATACGTCCACACGACTTTGCCGGCGCGCAAACTAACGACATGCAAGCGTTGATCTTCCGAGCCAAATATTACATTGTTATCAAAAATAATGGGCTTCGCTACAATGCCGCCTTCTGCGGCATATTTCCATTGAAACTGCCCATCTGCCGCATTAATCGAATACAGATTATTGTCGTAACACCCAATAAATAACGAACCCTGATGCAGGATGGGCGTGCCGCGTATTTCATCTTCACACTTGAAAGACCAGAGAGGCTTAATCCCACCGCTGCTGGCAACCGGCAAACTGGAAGCAATTTTTGAAAGCGCCCCGGTCTTACGCGCTACGTTCATCAACGCATCTTTCATTGCATCGGCATTGGGGAAACGGTCGCTGGGATTGTATTGCAAAGCGACATTAATCACTGCTTCAAATTCGGTTGAAACATTTGAGTTGATCCGGCGTACCGGACGCTCTGCAAAAGAGAACGGCGGCTCCAAGCGCGGATCGCGCCGCGTAATGGCATGATGTAAAGCGGCGCCCAGCGAGTAAATATCCGCAAGCGGAGTGGCTTCGCCGCGATATTGTTCGGGCGGCGAATATCCTTCGGTGCCGATCATCGTTCCTTTTTGCCCGCTTTGAAAGGTCTTCGCAATGCCAAAATCTACGAGCACCACATCCCCATTATGGTTGATCATCACATTGGAAGGCTTCATGTCGCGGAAGATGACCGGGTCTGGTTTGTGGGCGTGCAAATAAGATAACACATCACAAAGTTGGATCGCCCAACTGACAACTTGATCTTCGGGCAAAAATCCGTTCGCATCGCCAATTACGGTCTCAAGGTCTTTGCCATGAATAAATTCCAAAACGAGGTAGGAATGATCGTCCTGGGTAAAATAATCATAAATGCGCGGAATGGCGGGGTGATTAAGCGTGGCAAGCATATTCGCTTCACGCTCAAAATTCTGGACTATCGTCTGGCGGACAAGCGGGTCTGGGGCAGAGTTAATCATCTCTTTAACAGCAACCAACTTCACTACATTGGGGAAATGCAGGTCGCGGGCGCGATAAACAGACCCCATGCCGCCAACCCCAATTACATCCTGAATGTTGTAACGGTTAACCAGCGTGATGCCCGAATGAAGTTGTTGGCGGGGGCGAGAACCATCCTCTGAGCCAGGGCCGATTGGTGAGGTGATATTTCTTGTTTCCAGAGAAGACTCCTACTCAATAAAACGAATTCATTGAATTATAGTGTGCAGTGTGGGATTTGCAAATACCCGACAATTGCAGTTTTGTTGGTAAACCGCGACAGTGGACTTTATCGGAAATGAAATCGGGACAACGATCGCTTCGCGAGCATCCAAAACAGGCTCCACAGATTTCTCAAAGTGGATTGATATGTTTTTAAAATTTGCAAAAACTTAAAGCCTGCTTTTGGACACAAAGGCACGAAGTCTCAAAGACTCGAAGGGAAAACTTTGTGGCTTTGCGTCTTGGCGACTTCGTGGTGAAGACATTAAAAATTCTCTTAACGCGAAAAACGCAAGTTGGCCAAATTTTCGATACGGTTTTTCTACTTTGAGAAAACCATGAAACAGGCTCTTTGCTTACTTGCAGAGAATTGGTTTTTGCGGCAAAATGAAACTGTGAAAATTCTTGCGGTTAGCGATCAGGTTGTTGAACGTCTATATGCCCTCTCCTCCAGCGGACATTTTCAGGATGTAGGACTCATCATCGGCTGCGGCGATATGCCCTACGCATACCTGGAATATCTGGTGACCGTGCTGAATGTGCCGATGTTTTACGTACCGGGCAACCATGACCCGAGATTTGATCTGCGCTCAGAAAAGTCTCACGCTGAGGGCGGAACCAACCTTGACCTGAAAATTGTGCGCCACAACAAATTTCTAATCGGCGGCTTCGGCGGATCCATTCGCTACCGACCCAATGGCATTAATCAATATACGCAGTCTGAATCTTACTTGCGAGCCTTTAGCCTGCTTCCCCGCCTGTTGCTCAACCGCATCCAATACGGGCGGGCATTGGATATTCTCATCTGTCATTCTCCCCCGTTTGGCATACACGATGATACAGACCCGGCACACAATGGATTAAAAGCGTTAAACTGGTTGATCCGCGTTGCCCAGCCACGTTACCTCTTTCATGGGCATACTCATTTTTACAAACACAACATTGCCAGCCCAGAAACCACAATCGGCATTACAAAAATTATGAATGTTTATCCATATAAAACAATTGATGCAAGCCATTAACATTACAGACAAACAAAAAAGCGAGATTAAAAAATCATGTCAGAAGAACTCAACTCCCGCGTAAAAGCAGACTTTAGCAGAGCGCGCTTCAAATCCTTTATTAACCAGGTTTTCTCGGTGCTTTCTGGTCAGCCGACCAAGTTGCTTTCGTACGATGAAATCAAAGAGAAACTACATATTGGCGGACCCATTTATCGCGGCGTAAAAACCATCTGCGTGGATCAAATTGCGGGCAGCCTGAACCGCTATCACGAATTTGATCGCGCCTTCCTGCCGAAGGATGATCAACTGGCGAACCGCTGGCAAAAAGTGGATCGCGCTTTTTATCAGGAAGTCCACCTACCGCCCATTGTTCTCTACAAAGTTGGCGATGTATATTTCGTTGTAGATGGGCACCACCGCGTTTCGGTTGCGCGCGAACAGGGGCAGGAATTCATCGAAGCTGAAATCCGCGAATGTGCCACGCGCGTCAATCTCACGCCCGATATCAAAACCGAAGACCTTGAAATTCTCGGCGCGAAAGTCAACTTCCTAGAGCGCACCGCGCTGGACGACATCCGCCCGCAAGCAGAAATCAGTCTCACTATCCCCGATGGCTTTGAGCGCATGTTAGAACACATCGCCGTGCATCGTTATTTTATGGGGCTTGACCTGCGGCGCGACATCACTGATCAGGAAGCCGTGGCGCATTGGTACGATAAGGTTTACATGCCCATCGTTGAAGTCATCCGCAAGAGCGATATCTTAAAAGCCTTCCCCGACAAAACCGAAGGCGACATGTACATGTGGACGCTCGACCACCAGCATTATTTATCTTCAGAAAAGGGCGAGCCACTGCGCCCGCCACACGAAGCCGCGCGGAAATTTGTAAAGAAGGACGAGAAAAAATATGTCTGATTTACATCCGCTTGCAGGAATCTACGCCGCGGTCGTTACCCCAATCAAAGCCGATTCGAACCTCGACCTCGAATCGGTTCCTGTTTACTTACGCATTCTCGCCGCCCGGGGCTGTCACGGAGCGCTTTTGTTCGGCACGACTGGCGAGGGTCCGTCCTTTTCGCCGAAAGAACGCGAAACCCTGCTGCGCTCGGTACGGGTCTATCGCCAACAAATTCCCGGATTCAAATTACTGGCAGGCACAGGCACCCCAAGCCTTTCTGAAACCATTGACCTGACCAAACTGGCAT
>JAIFKY010000187.1 GCA_020049345.1 Anaerolinea sp. | reverse complement strand
GTCCAACAGGCGCATGAATTCGGCGTCATGCGTCCATTTGGATTCGATTTCGGGATGCGTTTCGTGGTCAATCGGACCAAAACGGACATCCTGTGCTTCGAACAGTTGGCTTTGTATATCTAACATGGTTTCCTCCAAATCAATTTTCCAGGGCTCTCTCGAGGGCTAAGCCCCTGAGAGAGCCCAAAGTGGAAATTAAAAACGGCTGTCAGGTCTATGACCCAAAGCCGCTTATCGAGGGGGATTAAACAAAAACGGCTGCGGGTCTTGCGCCGCAGCCGTAAAGTGACAAAAAAGAGTCTAACGGTGAGCAGGCGCACTACGAGAATCAACATCGAACTTGCTGATGAATGGTGAAACGGTGTAAAACTTATCCATAAACATGGGCGTGCGCCTCCTTTTTGTTAGATTTGCTTTTATTTCAAAGCAGGTTTGCAGTTTATCACGCCTGTCAAAAGATAGTCAAGGTTTTTTCTCTGCGCTTGCATGGCTTTAGCAAAGTCATAAAAATCTTAACCCAACTTAGCCTGATCCGCGCCTTTTGCGTTAAACCTTTGCCAAAATGATGAAACTGACGCAAGCAGTAAACATGGGACTATAATATCTCCAATGTCTTCCATTACCCTCTCCGCCCGCGCAGACGCACATCCCCACCTGCGCCCGCTCAGTGTTTTACGAGATCTGCCCGCCGTAGCCGATCTGATCGAAATATGCTTTGCCAGCACAATGGACAGCGAAGGACGAAGATATGTGCAGGATATGCGCCGCGCAGGTGATGACAATTCTTTTGTCAGGTGGGCAAACCGCGCCGCCGAAACCACGTCCCTGCCGTTATGCGGATATATTTGGGAGGAAGGCGGCAAGGTTGTAGGCAACGCCAGCCTGATTCCATTTCGACACCAAAAACAGCGCATCTACCTCATTGCAAACATCGCCACACACCCTGATCATCGCCGTAAAGGGATTGCGCGCGCGCTGACTGAACGCGCCATGCAACATGCCCGCGAAAAAAAAGTGGACAACATCTGGCTGCATGTCCGCGAGGATAACCCTGGCGCGATAGACCTTTACACAAAACTGGGCTTTGTGGAGCGTGCCCGACGTACATCCTGGCAGGCAGGCACCGACGCTCATGCTTCAATTTTACAAACGGATTTCACTGTCACCAGCCGAAATCCAAACGATTGGACGACTCAACTCAACTGGCTTTCGCGCCTCTACCCCGACACTTTGAGTTGGCACCGCAATTGGTCATTTACCGCCCTTCGACCTGGCTTGTGGAATTGGTTCTACCTTTTATTTATGGAAATGAACATCCGTCAATGGGCGGCGGTTAGAAAGAGTCAAATGGAAGCCGCGCTCTCGTGGATTCCCTACGGGCGTGGAGAATCTCTTTTCGCCGCAACAAGCCAGGGCGCAGATCCCGATGCGCTGACTGCGTTACTGTTGCAGGCGCGACGCGAGTTATCCCAATCGCATCCGCATATTGCGCTGGAATTTCCGTCAGGCGAGTTTGACAATGCCATTCAAGCCGCAGGATTCAAACCGCTCCGCACCTTGATCTGGATGCAGGCAACTTCGTAGTATTTTTTGCGTATTAAATAGTAAAGGAGTACGAATGACAAAATTTATTATTCGCTGGGCGATCAACGCGGTCGCATTGTATGTTGCAGTTCTCGTTGTGCCGGGCATTGCATTGCGCGGCTCTTGGATGGATATTTTATGGCTGGCGCTTATCTTTGGTTTGCTGAATGCGCTTGTGCGCCCGTTGCTGAAATTCCTCACCTGTCCGCTGATCATCCTCACGTTGGGGTTGTTCAGCATTGTGATTAACACCGGAATGCTTTTGCTCACCAGCAAAATTGGGCAATCACTCGGCTTTGGGCTTATGGTGGATGGCTTCTGGCAGGCTGTTCTTGGCAGTCTGGTCATCAGCCTTGTCAGCGTGGTGATGAGCGTGATCTTGCGTGATGAGTTGAAGGGCAAAAAATAACAAGTTCTTCCGGCTCGCCCCATCATGGAATACAAAATGAGCGCGCAATTTTTGCGTGCTCATTTTTTTCATTTGACCTCTTGCATAAATAAAGCGTTATAAACCACAAAGTCACCAAGACACAAAGTTTTTTTAAGTCTTGGCGACTTCGCGCCTTTATGGACATTTTTTAAGTCTTGGCGACTTCGCGCCTTTATGGACAAAAGCAAGCATTTAACTTCTACGTTTCTAAAAAATAATTTCGCTACTTGATATATGGAGCGGAAATTTCCATGATCGTGTAAAGTAATGTGGAGTTGTTCAAAATCAACAGCGCGAGGAAGGCAGTCAAAAGTATTTGAAACCATTTATGACCGAGAAGTTTTCTCCACGAGATGCCCAACAGCAAAACGATGGCGTATGTCCAGTTTGGTGAGTAAAGAAATAATTCCTTGCCATATCTAAGGTGCAGCAGCAGGTTAAACAGGACGCATCCCAACAGCGAAAGGGTTAATTTTAGGTTTTGGGATTTGAAATCCTTGATAAAGAAAATTCCAGCCACCGCCAAAAAGCCAAACCATATCCAACCTGTGGCGGATTGAAGCGGATCGCTATATGAACTGATCTTATAATCCTCAGCCCAATAAAATCTAAATTGGGTAAAAGGGATATCCTTGTTCGAGAGAAGCGGTTCCGGCGCGACGATATTGTTAAATAAGAATGCGCGGGTAAGCGCGTGCGCGCGGTTGAGGGAAAACGCGCGGACGTTTTGTTCCTCTGCGATAAAACTGGATGGAACAAAGAAATACGGGCTGGCGTTTGGGTAGAATAAGTTGCTTACCAGTGTTAATGAAATGACCAGAACAACAACAATAAAACCATACTTGAAAATAAATTTTAAGTTTGGTTTTGTCCCAAACAAGGCGATTACGGTTTGCGCGAAATTTGTGAGTGTAATGCCCATGGTTACAACACCCACCGAGATTAGCAATGGCATTGAGTGATTTCCTTTTTGCATCAGCACAAAAAAGAAAAGTGTTGCAACTGCCAGAAAAATATATGTCTCAATCAGAGAGCCGAATATTAGGTGCGAAGTTGAGACGCCAAGCAGGAAAGCCATAATCAACGCAGGCACGGTGTTTTGAAACACTTCCTTCATGAACATCCACGCCAGGAAGATACAGGCGGCGCCTGCCAGCGCGGCAAGAATAATGGCGGCGAAATGCAAATCGCCGTGCAAAAAGATGGAGAGCAGGTTAACGCTCGGCTTGAGGATCAACAATCCGAGAGGGTGAACCGAACGCCAGTAAAAATCCTGCCATTGATCGGTTGTCAATCGGAAGCGCCAGATGAATCCATCTGAATCAAAAAAGATATCGTCCACATCAAAGCGAGGGTGATTTAAGACGGAGCCAATTAATAAGTACAACTCAAAAAACAAAGCGGAGAGGAACAAACCAGATAAATTTTCGCGAACAAAAGCGATTATTTTATTTTGAGTAAAAAAAAGATATGAAGCAGGCTTTTGAAAGAAGTGTAAAAACCATGCCAGCCAGGGGAGAGTCAAAATACCGGTGGCGGCGAATAAAATTATCTCTTTGCCTTCAAGTAGAAATAAATTTGCATTGAATAGTTTTGGGAATTGCAAACCCATTTTAAATATCATCCCCTGAAAAATAAATAACAGCACAAATAAAGATGATGCGATCCAAAATGCGGGCGCATCTTTTTGCATGAAGTCTTTTAGCCTGCCGAGGGTGTAATAAAATAGCGCGCCAAACATTAACTGTAAAAAGACAGTTAGGAGGATAATTTTGTAAAGTTCCGCATAAAAATTGCTGAGAAAGCCAACCACAAAAAAAGAAGCGATGCCAGCCGATAGCCAGCCCAGAAGTAAACGAAAGCGGTCTCTTATCTCCACACTTTTTTGAAGAAATGGCGCGGCGGGCAAAATCACTGCGGCGAATATCGCAGATAACGAAATAAAATTTGCAATCATCAGCAAAGGGAAGCCTGCATACATTGAAACACAGAGAATTCCCGCTGCCAGACATGCCAGCGCCCCAATATTCAACTGAGAAGATGGGGTTATTTGCCCCCATCTATTTTTTGCGTACATGAGTGAAAAATATACAAGGCAGGTTAATGCAAAAGCAGGAACAGCAAAAAGGGAGACCTTATCCAAAACAGTGTATGCGTCATTGCTGAAGTATGGAAGCGCAAACGAGAGGGCGAAAGATGAGCCAAGCAGTAAACTAAAAATGGAATTTAATATTACAGAAGAAAACTTCATGGATTTAATTCCTTGAGCCTTAATAAAGGAACAAAGCGAATATCAGAATAAGTTCCGGCGCCTGTACGGTATGCCAAGCAGAAGACAGATCAACAAAGCCTGTCAGGTCTGTATTGCAAGTGTGAGAAATCCAATTGTAAAAAAGCGGCAGGTATGGATAGAATCCACGCCGCGCACATGCGGAGATTAAAAAAGTTTAGCATTGCCCACCTGGCTGTAGAATGGCGCAATTGTGTCGAAGATAAATTTAATGAACTGAATTTGGTTGTAGGCAAGCAGAATCAAAAAGATCACAGGCGATTCTTTGCCAGCGGAGCGAGCGAAAGCGCAACAAAGAAAATTAACGCGTATGCCCAGTCTGGTGAATACAGGAAGGGTTCCCACCCATAGACAAGATGCAAAATAAAATTAAACAGCAGGCTAAGAACAAATACAAGGGAAAGGTCTGCTTTGCGGGTGCGAACAAGATTCCACAAGAAGAACATGCCGGAGAGCAAAAGCAAGACTGCCCAAATCGAAACGAGAATATTGCCCAATCCATTGTAAGCGCTGTAGGAATATAGTTCAGGTGTGACCTTGAAGAAATTAAAATATGGAAGCCATGCGCCAACCTCCCTTCCAAAAACAAAAGGCTTTGGCGCAATAACGGTGTAGAGCAGGATCGTACGGACAAGAAGAATCACACGCCCAATCGTTTTCCACTGTGGTTGATTGAAGATGCCGAGGGAAAAATCCCGCTCGATTTGCGCGTCTGATGACAGAAAAAATAATCTAGCAGACGGATACCACGCGGCGTGGATCAGACTGATCACAATTCCCAGTGAGAGTGTTAGGGCGGCGAAACGAAAGATTTCCGCGACATAGACTTTGATGGATTTTCGCGCTTCATCAGGCTGGTGACTGGGGTAAAAAAAATTCAGGGTTCGGGTAACAAAGAAACCGATGAAAT
>JAIFKY010000173.1 GCA_020049345.1 Anaerolinea sp. | reverse complement strand
GTTTCACTTGGTTCAGGCGCATTGTTGATCTGCGACCAGCATACCTGCATCGTAGACCTTGTCAAAGTCCTTTTGCAATTCTTCCGTTTTGAATCGTGCGGCAAATGCACTCCCTGTCGTATTGGTTCCCAACGCGCCTATGAAATTGTAGAACGCATTACACAAGGACATGGAAAGTTGGAAGAGTTGGATCAATTATTGGCTCTTACCCAGGAGATGGAGCGCGCTTCAAATTGCGGGCTTGGACAGACTGCCGCAGTCCCCATCCGCGACATGCTCAAACATTTCCGCACAGAAGTGGAAGCGCACATTCGTCTGGGCGTTTGCCCAACGGGCGTATGCGAGTTATCAAAAGAGATTGAAAAAGCATAGCATTTTTTATCTCGTCATATTGGAAAGTAAAATCAAATAATAGAAACTGGCACGTTAAGCAGCGAAATAACAGAGGAACTTATGGTGCAAATAACGATTAATGGAAAACAGATTGAAGCCCCCGAAGGAACAACGGTCTTGCGCGCCGCACAAATGGCAGGGATTCACATCCCAACACTGTGCGACCACAAAGAATTGGTTCCCTATGGTGGATGCCGCCTGTGTATTGTGGATGTGGAAAAATGGCGTGTGCCAATGGCCTCATGCACATTACCGGTCAGCAATGGAATGGTGGTCAACACCGAAACCGAAGCGATCAAAAAATCACGCGAGTTTATCCTTTCAATGCTCTTCAGCGAGCGCAACCATTTTTGTCCTTTCTGTCAGGTAAGCGGCGGCGATTGCGAACTTCAAAACGCCGCCTACCACGAAGAAATGACATACTGGCCCATTCAACCAGGCTGGAACAAATTTGCGGTAGACACAACGCATCCATATTTTATATTGGATAACAACCGCTGTATCTTGTGCCGTCGCTGCGTGCGCGCATGTGGCGAATTGGTTGGCAACTTTACACTTGCGGCGGCGGAACGCGGCGCAGCCAGTATGATTGTTGCGGATACAGATGTGCCTTTGGGCGAAAGTACCTGCATCAAATGCGGAACCTGTGTTCAGGTTTGCCCCACTGGCGCATTAATTGACCGAACCAGCGCCTACCAGGGACCCAACGCAGAGTTCACTGAAATCAAATCAGTGTGCGCAGGCTGCTCAGTTGGCTGTGCCACAAAATTAATCATACGCAACAACCGCATTGTGCGCATCGAAGGCGATTGGGATGGCGCAATCAACCACGGGTTGCTTTGCGAACACGGGCGCTATGACCCAATGAACGAATCACGTACGCGCATCACCACACCCCAAATGCGGAAAAATGGCAAACTCGAACCCGTTTCATGGGAAGAAGCCTTGGGCGCCGTGGCGGACAAATTACGACCGCTTGCTGGCGGAAAAAATGGCGTCGCAGCAATTGCATCAACCCGCCTTCCCGTCGAAACGCTGGCAATGTTCAAAGAATTATTTGTCGGCAATTTCAAAAGCGAATTAGTCACCAGCACCGAAGAAGGTATGCCTACAGCCGCGGTCACGAGTTTTGCTGAAAAAAATGGCGCTTTCGAAGGCAAACTTGATGTCTTGCGTACAGCCGATACCGTTTTATGCATTGGCGCAAACATTAACCGCAACCACATGGTTGCAGGGTTCATGTTCAAACGCAATCTGCCCAAGGGAACGCGCCTGATTAATATTGATCCAGAAATCAGCGAACTCGATTATTTGGCAAATAGCACACTCAAAAACAAACGCGGCTCAGATATGGCGCTCATCAAAGGATTGCAGGCGATTATCGTCAAGGAAGGCTTGGGACGTTCGCCTCTGGACATTCCCGACGCAGACGGCTTGATCAAGAAAGCAATCGGCGCCACAGGCGTTTCACGCGAAGAACTCACCCAGGCGGCACAAACATTGGCGCGCTCCATTTCGCCAGTCATCCTGTTCGGTAAAGGCATCACAGCCCAACGCGATGAAAAACTGGTCGAAGAACTATATCGGCTGGCTGTTCTGGTTGGCGCAGTGGATAGCGAACGCAATGGACTGCTCTCGATCAAGGGCGAAGCAAACAGCCTGGCGGCGACCCTGCTTGGACTGGACGAAGCCTTCAACCTGAATGGACAGCAAGCCGTATATGTTGCAATTGGAGATGACTACGCATCCAAATCGCTGGTGGAACGGGTATCCAAAGCGCCGTATCTGGCGGTGCAAGCCAGTTACGAATCCAGCCTCACAGAAAAGGCCGACGTTGTACTGCCCGTCACTATTTGGTCGGAGCAGGATGGTCACTATTTGAATCTGGATGGACATATGCAATCGACTCAAAAAGCGATCACCGCACCCGAAAACGTGCGAGACAACATGGCTGTACTAAGCGAAGTTGCCATGCGTATGAATATGACCATGAAATCTGACTGGAAAACGTCCGTCCTCGAGCGCAAATCGAGCGTGGCGTTGAATTAATGGTGAAGGAGAGTATTCCATGACTAAACCTAAAATTGCTTCTGATTGGATGTGCGGCTGTGCGGGGTGTCACATGTCTCTGCTTGATATGGACGAGCGCATTTTAAAAGTTCTCGAACTGGTAGATCTGCGCGCCACCCCCATCACTGATCTAAAAGAACCTGACGAAAGCGGTGTAGACGTAGGTATCCTGGAAGGCGGCATCAACAACACCGCCAGCGAAGAGGTAGCCCACAAGATGCGTAAACGCGCCAAAATTCTGGTGGCGCTGGGAGATTGCGCCGTGTTTGGCGGCGTACCAGCCATGCGTAACTTCTGCGGCGTGGAAGCCGCGCTCAAGCAAGCCTATGTGGATGCCGACAGCAACGAACCCGGCAGTCAAATTCCCAATGACCCGGAACTGGCAACCATGACCAAAACACGCGCCCTCCACGAAGTTGTACCAGTGGATTACAACGTCCCCGGCTGTCCGCCCGATGCAGATGTCATCTTCTATGTTCTGGCTGAACTGGCGCAGGGACGCAAGCCAGAGTTGAAGAACGAACTGCTCCACTGGCACTAAAATCCAGGGATAAATTGTGAAGGATGAAGGATGAATGTAAAGTTTCTTTATTCAGCATTTCTCGTTCTTCATTCTGTATTTAGTATTATCGGAGGTCATAATGACAGCACAAAAAATTACAATTGAACCCGTTACCCGTATTGAAGGTCACGCAAAAGTGACCATTCACATGAAGGAAGACAACACTGTTGACCATGCCTACATGCATGTCAACGAATTTAGAGGTTTTGAAAAATTCTGCGAAGGGCGTTTGTATTTTGAAATGCCCGAAATCACCCCGCGTATTTGCGGCATTTGCCCAGTCAGCCATCACCTTGCGGCAGCCAAAGCCGGCGACGCGCTCACAGGGCAGACCCCGCCCCGCCCCGCCAACCTCCTGCGCGAACTGATGCACATGGGGCAGATCGTCCAAAGCCACGGGATGCACTTCTTTGAACTCGCGGGTCCCGATCTACTGCTTGGATTTGATGCCGCGCCAGAAATTCGCAACGTCGTTGGTCTGGTCGGCGCAAATCCCGAATTGACCGTCAAAGCGGTCATGTTACGTAAATTCGGTCAGGAAATCATCAAAACCCTGGGCGGAAGAAAGATTCATCCCGTCTTTGCCCTGCCAGGCGGCGTAAACAAGTCTCTTACCATTGCCGAGCGCGATAACATCTTAAAAGGCGTTGACACCGCAATTGAAACCCTGCAAGTCGGCTTGACGATCATGAAGGACTGGGCCGAAAAGAACATGGAGGATATTAACAAATTCGCTGTGTTCCCAACTGGCTATTTCGGATTATCCACGCCAGACAATAGTTTGGAATTATACGAAGGCAACGTCCGCCTGATCAGCCGCGACGGCGTGGAACTGGAACGCTTCCCGATTGCAAATTATCTTGACATCATTCAGGAACACGTTGAGCCTTGGTCATACCTCAAGTTCCCATTCTATAAAAAGATGGGATACCCCAACGGCGTTTACCGCGTTGGACCACTTGGACGACTAAACGTCGCCGACAAAATTGATACGCCGCTGGCAAATGATGAACTCAAAGTCTTCAAGAGCCTAAACAATGGCAAGCCAGTGGAAAACACGCTGTACTACCACTACGCCCGCCTAATCGAAGCTTTGTACGCCACTGAACGCGCGCGCGTCCTGTGCGAAGACCCTGATATTCTCAGCACCGATATTCTCAACACCCGCAAAAATTACACGGGTCATGGCGTAGGTGTGATCGAAGCCCCGCGTGGCACATTGATCCACGACTACACTGCCGACGAAAACGGAAAATTGCTCAAAGTGAACCTGATCGTTTCCACAGGTCATAACAACTGGGCAATGAGCAACTCTGTTGACAGCGTGGCAAAAACCTACGTCAAGGGACCTCAAGTCAGTGAAGGCATGTTGAATCGCGTCGAAGCCGCCATCCGCGCCTACGACCCATGCTTATCCTGCTCGACCCATGCGGTTGGACAAATGCCCATCCAACTGGAAATTCTAAATCCCGACGGCTCCCTGCGCCAAATGTTGACACGGGATTAATCCCCCCGCCCGCGTAACATCTACAAAACCGCACGTAAAGTGAAACGCTGATTCTGCTTATAAAAAAGCAGAATCAGCGTTCTGTTTTGGATGTACAATAGGCTTCTAAATCCAACATCGAAAGGCTAAAATATTGAATCGCACACTTTTACTCGGATATGGAAACCCGGATCGGGAAGATGATGGTCTTGCCTGGCACATCCTACGCGCACTCATCGTAAAAATGGGATTGCCCGCCCCCGCCTCCTATGAAGACGATTTTCCACAAAACGCGCAAGTGGATTTTGCCTTTTACTTGCAACTGACACCTGAAATGGCTGAGGATATTTCCGCCTACGAGTATGTCTGCTTTGTAGACGCGCATACCGGAAACATTCCCGAACAGGTACGCCTGATCGGAGTCGAAAGCGATTTTCAACGTTCCCCGTTTACCCACCACCTTACGCCACAATCGCTCATCTCCATTTGCGAAACACTTTATGGAAAAAAACCAGAAGCCGCACTGCTTTCGGCACGCGGATATCAATTCCTTTTTTCGCGGCAACTTTCTAAAGAAACTCAAGAACTTGTTCCCGAAGCCGTTGATTTGATTTGGGAATGGCTATGCGCCAGAAACGTGTTGAAATAATCCGATTGAATTTACAGGTAAAAGTAAACTTATGGTAAATCTCAAAATAAATGGACAGGATGTGCAAGCCCGTGAAGGGATAACCGTACTACAAGCCGCGCAACAAGTCGGAGTCACCATTCCCACCTTGTGTGAGCACCCAGACCTGAAATCCTATGGCGGCTGCCGCCTGTGCGTGGTGGATGTAAAAGGAGCGCGCAACCCCATGGCGTCCTGTACCTTACCCGTCACCGAAGGTATGGAAGTTGTCACTCACAGCCCGGGGATCGAAAAAACCCGCAAGACAATCCTCGAAATGCTTGTATCCAATTATTATGATGCCGGGTATGTAAACGGGCAAAAGCGGGAAACCCAATTGATGCGCTGGGTAAATCACTACGAAGTGGATGTAAAAACAAACATGGCTCCTGCGCCGCGTTATGCAGTCAACAGCGACCCAAATCCATTCGTCTGGGTGGATATGAACAAATGCATCCAATGCACGCGCTGTGTCCGCGCCTGCACCGATATTCAGGGGCGTTTCGTCTGGGGCATGGCTGAACGCGGAATCAACACGCACCCCGTCTCTGGCGCAAATACAGACATGCTCACCGCGCGCTGCGAATCCTGTGGCGCGTGCGTCGCCTACTGCCCAACTGGCGCATTGGACAATAAAATGTCCATGGGCGCGGGCGAACCAGATAAAGTTGTAATGACCACCTGCGGCTACTGCGGTGTAGGCTGTCAATATGAGTTGAACGTCAAAGACAACAAGGTTATCCGCGTTACTTCCACAGAGAAGGCTCCAGTCAACGGGAATCATTTATGTGTGAAGGGACGTTACGGCTATGACTTTATTCATCACCCTGAGCGGATTTTAAAACCACAGGTGCGGCGTTATTTGCTGGAGGGGAAAAAGAAGGAATTAAAAGGAAGTCCCTGGGATTGGGTTGAAACGGACTGGGATACCGCGCTCGGCATCACTTCACAAAAATTGGCTGGCATCAAAAAAGAGTTTGGCGCAGATAGCATCGGCGTGCTCACTTCGGCAAAATGCACCAACGAAGAAAATTATTTGATGAACAAATTTACGCGGCAGGTCTTGGGCACCAACAACATAGACCACTGCGCCCGCCTCTGACACTCCAGCACGGTAGCCGGTCTGGCTGCCTCCTTCGGTTCTGGCGCAATGTCCAATTCAATGGATGACGTTTCGCAACAGGCGCAAGCCTTCTTCATCATCGGTTCCAATACCAGCGAACAGCACCCCGTCTTCGGCGCAATGCTGCGGCAGGCGGTTCGTCAGCGCGGCGCAAAACTCATCGTTGCCGACCCGCGCAAAATTGACATTACCGAGTTCGCCACCCTCCATCTGCGCCAGAAGCCAGGCACCGATATTGCCCTGCTCAACGGAATCATGTACATCATCCTCAAAAATGGCTGGGAGGATAAATCTTTCATCGAAGAGCGCACCGAAAACTTCGACGAATTCAAAGCCACCGTCATGCAATATCCGCCTGAACTGGTTGCCGAAATCACCCGCGTGCCTGTTGAAAAAATATACGAAGCCGCGGAAATACTCGCCAAAAACAGCCCGATGGCGGTCATGTGGGCAATGGGCATCACCCAGCATATTGTTGGCGTCCGCAACGTGATGGATCTAGCCAACCTGCAAATGCTTCTCGGCAACATGGGCAAGCCCGGCGGCGGCGTCAACCCATTGCGCGGGCAAAATAATGTACAAGGCGCGTGTGACATGGGCGGATTGCCCGACGTGTACACCGCCTATCAATCCGTTACAAAAGACGAAGCCCACGACAAATTTGAAAAAGCATGGGGCGCAACCAGCAACACCAAAGTCGGAATGACCGTCACCGAAATGATGCCTGGCATTCTCGAAGGAAAGACCCACGCGCTTTACGTTCTCGGCGAAGACCCGATCATGTCTGACCCAAACACCCAGCACATTCGCCACTGCTTCGCGTCCGTTGATTTCCTGGTCTTGCAGGAAATCTTCCCCTCTGAAACCTCAGCCTACGCCGATGTGTTGCTGCCCGGCGTCACCTTCGCAGAAAAAACGGGCACATTCACAAACACCGAGCGGCGCGTGCAGATGGTACACAAAGCGATTGATCCACTTGGCGATGCGCGGGATGATTGGTGGATTACAGCGGAATTGGCAAAGCGCATCCTGCTGACGACCCCAGAGCGGATTCCGTCCGAAGCGCCTTTTTCTGGCTGGGAGTATGCCAACACATCTGACATCATGTCCGAAATCAACGCGCTCACTCCGTCCTATGGCGGCATCACTCACGCGCGTCTCGAAGCAGGTGAACGATTACAATGGCCTTGCCCAACGCCCGATCATCTTGGCACGCCAATTTTGCACACCAAGCAATTCACACGCGGAAAAGGCAAGTTCATGCCTATCGACCACGTATCGCCAGCCGAAAAACCCGACGATGAGTATCCGATGATTATGAGCACGGGGCGCGTGCTGTATCACTGGCATGGCGGACAAATGACGCGCCGCGCCGAAGGTTTAATGCAAGTGTATGGCGCGGCATTGATCGAAGTCAGCCCGTATGATGCGGACAAATTAGGACTTGCTGAAAAACAATTTGTGCGTGTCACCTCGCGGCGCGGCGCAATCGAAGCGCAGGCATGGGTCACCGACCGCGTACCTCCCGGCATGGTCTACGCCAACTTCCACTTCCCCAACGCCTCAGCCAACGAGTTGACTCAAGCCGCGCTGGACCCGGTTGCAAAAATTCCCGAATATAAAGTTACCGCCGTAAAAGTGGAATTGGTATATTAAACAGAAATACATTCCCCACAAAGCAAAATTGTGGCATAATAAATATATAAAAAAGGAGGCTCCCCATGACCACTGTCCGTAAGTTGCTTGAAACAAAAGAATCCGCCAAGAACTTCTCCATCTCATCCACAGACACTGTTTTGCAAGCCGTCAAATTGATGACCGAAGTCCATGTTGGCGCCCTGCTTGTAACCGAGGGCGAAAAAATTGTGGGCATCTACACCGAGCGCGATTACCTCTATAAAGGTGAAAACGAAGGGCGCGTGGCGAAAGACACAAAGATCAAGGATGTGATGGTACAAAAAATGATCACCGTCACAATGGACACAACCGCCGATCAATGCGTTGAATTGATGAAACAATACAACATCCGCCACCTGCCTGTTGTAGAGCACGATCAATTGGTAGGTTTGGTTTCCATGCGCGATGTAATTGCCGCCGCTTTTGAGAATAAAGAAAGTGAAATTCGCGGGCTGGAAAATTACATTATGGGTTCCGGGTTCCAATCGTAACAGCATAAATTTCAACAAATAAAATAAGAGACACAATGCAATTGTGTCTCTTATTTTATTTGTTGCGCGCGAAGCGCCCCGTATTAAATAAAAACGCAGCAAACCCCAACGTCAAAAACCATAAAACCTGCGTATAATGTACATAAAGTTTTCTAATCACAAGGGACAGAATTAAGAAAATTATCCGTATAACCTGCATGACGCGTTTCAAATTGTACACAGTAGAATCACACTCTAAAAAAGGAACTCATAGTGGTGTATTATTTAAAACAAATTCTTTTGTGGACAGGATTAATCGCCCTTGGCGCGCTGATCTCAAGTTGTGGCAAATCACAAATTGAAGAAATTCCCCCCAACGAAATTATCGCACGATCAGCCAAACGAATGGCTGCGCTGACGGGGTTTGAATTCGTGGTTGATCGATCAGGCGCCCCTGCCTTTTTGGATACCAATGAAACCATCGCCTTTCGCCGCGCTGAAGGCCAGTACGTAACCCCAAACCGCGTTTATACAAAAGTCCGCGTTATAGCGCCGGGGCTGGTCACAGAAGTGCAACTCATTAATATTGACGGGGAGCAGTGGGAAACAAACCTGCTCACTGGCGAATGGCAGCCATCTGACACACGCTACACCTTCAACCCTGCCCTGCTTTTCGACCCCAACAAGGGCATTCCGTTTATTCTTGCGAATCATTTAATCAATATCGCCCTGACTGGCATGGAAGAACTCCCTGAAGTACCTGGGAAAAAACTGTACGCCATAGAAGCGGATATGCAAGGAGAAACTGCCTACCAAATGACCTACGGTATGATTGATAAAGAACCGCTCAAAGTAAAAGTATGGGTGGAGCCAAACACTTTTGAAGCATATCGTATCATTTTAGTAGACCCCATAGGCGCAGGCGAAGAAGAGTCTACAACATGGCAGATTGATTTTTGGAATTTCGACAACCAATTTGAAATTCAAAAGCCCGTCTTGAAAAATGAGTGACCCAACCATGACCGAATCAAACAAAATACGATCTGGGCTGTTGCTGTTTCTGATCGGCATCCCCATTTTTATTGGCGCGCTTGACCTCACCGTAGTCTCTGCGGTGTTGCCGCATGTCATTTTAGATTTGGAGATACCACTCCAAACGGGCTTGGATAACGCCGCATGGATCGTCACGGGTTATTTGCTGGCTTACAGCATCTCCATGACCTTTATGGGACGTTTATCAGATCTATATGGGCGCCGCCGTATTTATTTGATCGCATTAAGTGTCTTTGCATTCGGCTCTTATCTGGTTGCCGTAGCCGATACCTGGCCGACTCAAATTGTATTGCGCGGCGCTTATCTATTTGCCTCAGGCAGGCTGGATGTCTCATACATCACGCTATACACACTGATTGCTGCGCGAATGATCCAGGCATTTGGGGCGGGAACAATGGTGCCGGTTGGAATGGCTTTGGTTGGCGATATTTACCCGGAAGGCAAACGCGCGCAGCCGCTCGGTGTAATCGCCGCAGTGGATACGGCTGGCTGGG
>JAIFKY010000115.1 GCA_020049345.1 Anaerolinea sp. | reverse complement strand
AATCCTTTCTTGAATTTATTCTGTTCTGACTATGTTTTGCAAGGAACTGCCCAACTATACTGTATGCGGTCACAAATTGCGGTTTTTACACGATTGATTCGGCGGGCTAAAGCCCTGCCTCAGTTCGCGGAAGCCCTTCGGACTAGTCGGCTTTAGCCGACTTTTATGCACTGAGCAAGGGATTTATCCCGATGCGATACGAAGCCGCAAAAGCGCAGTTTGTGCCCGTGCCCGGTATAACTATTTGACTATCGACAACCAAATTACAAATGTTGTACCCTTTCCCTCTTTTGATTCAACTTTAATTTGTCCGCCATGATGTTCCACGATCCAATGGGCAATGGATAGCCCCAGCCCAAATCCGCTGGTGGTGGAACGTGTGCGGGATTTTTCGGCGCGGTAGAATCGGTCGAAAATATGGGGCAAATCTTCGGCGGGAATCCCTGGTCCGGTGTCGCGGATGATGATGCGCGCTTGTTCCCCAATTTTCGACATGCTCAGGAACACATCGCCGCCCTGTGGTGTGTATTGGATGGCATTCGCAATTAAATTCAATAAGACCTGCTTTAAGCGGTCACGATCCCCGTTAACCATGACTTGATCAATTTCATTAAGATGAACACGTAGTTTGTTGCCTGCCAAAATGCACATTTCGGTAAAAACTTCGGTCAGCAGAAGATCAAGTTCAACCGGCTTTAGCACCAGAGTCAGTTTGCCTGATTCTGCTTGTGCCAGCATGAGCAAACCTCCGACCAAACGGGTAAGTCTGCCGGCTTCTTCATCAATACTGCTTAATGACTCTTCATCTGCCTGCTTTATGTGGCGCATTAGATCCACATTGCCTTTGATCACAGTTAACGGCGTGCGGAGTTCGTGGCTTACATCAGCCAGGAATCTTTGTTGCGAAGTGAAAAGCGATTCCAATCGTTCAAGTGTCTGGTTGAACGAGACGACCAAATTGCCGATCTCGTCTTCTGTTTGCTCCTGATAGGGGATGCGCCGCGAAAGATCGTCTGCGCGGTTGATCTGATCGACGGTTTCGGTGATGGCTTCCAATGGAGAAAGCGCGCGCCCCAAAACCACCCATGATCCAAAACCCGCCATAAAAACTGCAATGACCCCAATGACCGCCATGACAGAAAGTAAATTTCCTTGTGTTGCGTCTACAACGCTTAAACTTGATCCGACCTGTAATGTGCCGACCATCCGCTCGCTTAATTTTAGCGGCACGCTCAACACACGCAGGTGCGCCCCGTCGAGGTAGGAATCTTTGTAGACTGCGATCTCAGCCTTAAGCCCAATAGGATCGAGGGGTTTGGTTAATATTCCAATGCTGGGAGAAGTGGCAATGATTTTGCCCTCTGGACCCCATACCTGCACATAAGCGTTCGAAGTCATATCCAGGGGGGGCAGGCTGATTAAAGTTAATTCTCCAACTGAATTAACTTCGGTTACTTGTGTAATGTCACGCGCCACGCCCGCGAGCATGGTATCCACCTGGTTTAGCAAAATAACATTAACGAGGATATAAACTGCCGCGCCAAAGATAAGCAAAATTCCGCCCATGAATGTTGAATATAATAAGGTGAGACGCAGGCGCAGAGACATTTTGATTTTGGATTTGCGATTTTAGATTTTGGATTGGTAATTCATCCTTCATCTTTTCCTACGGATTTTCCCTCATCACATAGCCAACGCCGCGCACGGTATGAATCAGGCGGATTTCACCTTCGCCTTCCAGTTTTTGGCGCAAGTATCGAATGTACACTTCAAGCACATTGCTTTCGCCGCCAAAATCATAGCCCCAGACACGGTCAAAGATCACTTCGCGAGTTAACACCTGCTTGGGATGGCGCAGGAATAATTCAAGTAGTTCGTATTCTTTTGCGGTCAGCGCCACTGTGCGGGTGCCGCGCGCCGCCTGTCGGGAACCGGTATCCAGTGAAAGGTCTGCAAACTTCAAGACTGGAATTCGTTCAGGCTGGGTGCGGCGAAGTAATGCGCGCACGCGCGCCAGCAATTCATCCAGGTTGAATGGTTTGACCATGTAATCATCTGCACCCGCATCCAGCCCTTGGATACGATCCTGTACGGTGTCTTTTGCCGTCAGCATCAGGATCGGGATTGAGCCGCCAGTTCGCAAACGATGGCATACTTCAAGCCCATCCATGCCGGGCAGCATCCAATCCAAAACGACAAGATCAGGGGTATGGTCGCGCGCCGCAATTAAACCCATGCGCCCGTCAATTGCTGTATCCACGGTATAGCCTTCATAAGTTAACCCGCGTTGCAATAATTTTAAAATAGCCTGATCATCTTCAATAATTAGGATTCGCTCATTCATGGCAGTATCTCCTGCTTAAAATATACCATAAAGTTTGGAGACTTCGGAAGTCTGGTTATAATATAGGCATGTCGTTTAGCAAGCGTCTTTTTGATCTCACCTTTGCGCTTATTGCGCTTGTTATTTTTTCGCCCATCATGCTTGTCACGGCGATCCTTGTCCGCATTTTTATTGGGACGCCGATTCTCTTTAAGCAGCAGCGCCCGGGTTATAAAGGACAGCCTTTCTTCATTTATAAATTCCGTTCGATGACAAATCGCCTCACGCGTGATGGAAGTCCGCTTCCCGATGCCGAGCGATTGACACGCTTTGGGCGTTTGCTCCGCTCTCTTTCGTTGGATGAATTGCCCGAACTCTTCAACATTCTGCGCGGCGAAATGAGTTTTGTCGGACCCCGCCCGCTGTTGATGGAATACCTGCCGTTGTACTCGCCTGAACAAGCGCGCCGCCATGATGTGGTTCCTGGTTTAACGGGCTGGGCGCAAATTAATGGACGAAACGCCGCAGATTGGGCTGCCCGTTTTCGCATGGACACCTGGTACGTGGATCATTGGTCTTTTTGGCTCGACATCAAAATTATTTTTTTGACAGTCTGGAAAGTGTTGTCGCGCGAAGGCGTTAATCAGGAAGGTCAGGCAACTGTCGATTATTTCAAAGGCGGGTAGTAGAGCCGTTGGCGTTTCGCTTGCTCTCAATAACTCAGGAATAATGACACTTGCCATTTTTAGTTTTTCGTCGTATTCTGTTTTCAACTGTTTGTTTTCATTGATGCAGAAAAGGGTGAGATTATGGAAAAAAGAGAACAAAGAAATGGAGCCAAATTATTTCAGTGGGGGTTTGTGGCTTTTTTGTTTGGGTATGTTCTGGTTTCTGTTGCCTATCAGGTTTTATATCCCTATTTTTCTTATTGGCCCACTTCGGTTACAAATGAAATTGCGCTGGACTCCTGTTATTCCATGCGGGTGCGGGTTCCGCTTTCGGTGCCGATCTTGTATGCCAGTCAGGGAAGCCAGGCAAAGCAGGTAACTTTTTGGGTTTGGCAGACCAGCCATCTGTGTGGGGATGAAGCGCAGGTTTCCTTCTCCAGTACTCAAGACATCATCTGGCTCGATCAAAAGCGGGATGAGGTTGCGCCTTCTTTAAAAGTTCAAACGGGGAAAACAGAGAATACCGCGCCGCGTTATTCTTTCTATATTTATATTCCCGTCCGCCCTGCTACAAGCGCCAATGTTCCCCTAAAAATTTATCTCAATGATCAGCACGAAAAGGAGATTCCCCCCTTGCGCGGGCAGTCTCAATTTGAAGCGCTGTTTTTTGGCTTCCTTTACATTCTCTTTGGAACCTCGTCGTTGACCATGGTGGCGGGCGCGCTTGCCACAGGGTTTGGTATTTTTCAAACTTACAAGAACCTGGAAACGATGCGCCTGCAACGGCAAAAGGAGTTGGAAGCCGACATCGAAAAACTAAAACAAATTTCGGGGCGCAAGGCGGCAGATATTGGTTTGCAGTATTCATCGTTGATGGATCGCATTGAAAAATGGGGGTTTGGCGATGATGATGTTGTCCTTTCGGCGGCACGGCGCGCATTCAAAACGCAACAGGATGAACATTTCCGCGCGCGTATTTGGGCGTTCAGTTTCCGCAAGGAAATTACCCGAAGATTGCGTGATGAAGATTTTGATCCCTGGTTGAAAAAAGCCAACAAAAACCTCGATTTCCTGTCTGATGATGAATTTCAAACGATAAGCCGCTTTTCTAAAAATGGATTAAGCGAAAATTTCACTTTTGAAAAATTGTTCGACTATGGCTTGAAGGCTTTTGGCATTTTGGGCGTGGATAATGTGGACGAGTTGTGCAATGTCATTGCCCGAGTCATTCCTACGCTAATTGATGAGACCGATGAAGAAAAGATAAATATTGCGCTGGTGCAGGTAAAAGATAATTGGTTTACCAAAGGCGCCAGCGGACGTTACTTAAGCGGCAAGTTGGCATGTGTAAAAATTAATTCGCTTTTTATCTCTGCCTTGCAAATTAAATTGATCGAGTGGAAAAATCGCGAGGATTACCCGCCCAACCTGCTTGGCAGGAATGCCTTGCTGTGGGCTTCGGAGCCGCTTTATTCACTGACGCAATCAGCAGAGGTATTTCTGAATCGACACTTTTATACATCCATCCCGTGGCGCACGCCATTTGGACCTGTGAAATCTGAATTTGATCCGCGTTTGACGCTGCAAATTATCACGGACAAGAAACGTCCAGTGAGGGGCTTTTTTTGGGAAGAACATCCCATTTGGGAAAAGGTGATTGGCGCGAAATCACTTTGTGTCACGGCTGAACACGGCATGGGCTCCACAGCATTAATTTTGATGGGGCGGCATGTTCGTCGTTTTTGGGGCAGAAATCCTTCGCTATCCATCTTCCTGCAATTACATGGCAATGCCGAAGAAACCGTCTTCTGGTCCACGCTGGAGCAGGCATTATTTGAACAGTTGATCCGCGATTTGGTGGAAGACCCGTTTTGGTTGTTGAACGCGCCGGTCTCTTCACAGCAAATGATCGCTTCTTTTCTTGTCAAGCAGGCTGGGGATTTTCCAACCCTATTGTTGAAAATTGACGAGGCGGGGTTGTTGAAATTGGAAAAAGAAAGGGAAGTGGTGGGGTTGGCTTTGTTCGACGCCGGTGATGGCGTGTCGTATCAATCACACCTGCAATTTGCCGAGTTGATCAAAGTGATCACACGCGCCATGCTTGAAGCCGCCCGCCCGCGCATGAAAGATGATCAATTCTATACTTTTGTATGGATCGAGTTCAAAGACGCCGCCGCCATAGATGGCTGGATGGAACTTGTCGAACGCGCTGGATTGAGTTCGCTTGCCATTCTAAAAATTTTTGCGCCCGCTCCCTTGTACTCCATGAAAGTACGGCGTTCCCTGCCAGTGGAGACATTGCTTTGGGATCGGCAGCAACTGAAAGACATGATTATGAAGCGCATTAGGCAGACCGGTAGTTTGCGCGTCGAAGATTTTCCACTTGACGAACTTCTGGACAAAGCCGAAGGCTCGCCTGCGCGGCTGATTGAAGCAGGAAATCATTATGGATTCCCCGGGGAATAACCTATGTTGAACAGGCTTTCATCAAACCCAAACGATCATTTTTCTGAAATTGACAAACTCACGCAGGAGCGGGTGGATGCGTGGCGTAAAGAGGCGATCAGAACAGAAGACCGCATGATTGCCTTGTTTGGTTATCCGGGCATTGGTAAAACCTGGCTGCTTAATTTTCTTGCTGAAAAACATGGCGGGGTTGTGGTGGACCTTAAAGAGAGATCTAAATATACAACTCACCAGTTTATCAATCTCACATTGGAAAGACTGCATCCAAATGTAGCCAAGCCCCAGTGTTTTATGCTTTTGGATAATGTCCCTACCATTCAGGAAGATGAACAACTTTTTGAATTTGAACGCGAAGTCTTGCTTCCCTACTGGCAGGGCGGAGCGTTGATTTGCCAATGTCAGATAGGCCGCGAAACCGTTTGGGGCGGGCGTGTACCGCATGTTCTCCCTTTGCGTATTCCGGCGTTGACCAATAAAGGGCTGAATGATCTTCGCAATGTGCTCAACTGCCGCTCCAAACATTCTGAAGCCGAGGCGATTCTATTTTCTGCTTCAGAACATATTCCCTTGTTGGTCAAACAATGGTGCGCCGCGCCTGGCGAACAACATAACCTTGAGGCTGCCCTCTTTCAAATCCTAATGGAGTGGTGGAATTCTGTATCTGGCGATGACCTGCCAAACGATCCATTGAGTCATTTGCGCTTGTTTGCCTTTCAAGCCTGCGCCGGTAAACAGGATTACGCCACCATGAAGATCATGATCAAAAAAACAGGGCTTGATTATGTTTACACTCCGCCAATTTTGGAGACAAAATTACGAAACCTGTTTTGGCTCGATTCCAGTTTGCTGTGGTACGAACCCATACGCAATATATTAAAAGCCTGGCTTTTTCTCAAAGAGCCTGCAAATTATCACGCCATCACGAATGGAGGTTAAAAACATGTCCACGATTCCTTTGCTTGCTTCCTATCAAATCCATCTCATTGGGCGGGATGCGCTTATAAATCAAATTTTGAAAGTTGCTCATTATGGAAGACCAACTCTTGTCTATCTCGAAGGGGAAGGCGGGGTGGGGAAAACCGCAGTTCTGCGCGAACTGCAACTTCAAGCGCGCGGCATTAGCTTGCCCTATATTTTGGATATGTATCACCTTGAATACCAAACCCCTTATGGCTTTGCCTCCGGGCTTGCTGAACTTCTTTCCAACCATCGGGTACCCATGGGGGAGTTCCGCATGTTTTTTGATGCCATGCAGCAGGCGCGTGATTCGCATGATGGCACCCTTGAGGATGCCAATTGGGAAAAAGCCCAACAGGCTTTGATCCGCGCCCTGAACGAAGTCAGCCACACAACCCCGCTTTGGATCATGCTCGACACAGTGGAGGTCGTGGCGCTTTATCTTTCACGCTTTGCCTCCAAACGAATCCAAGACAACATTGCAGAATGGCTCCCAAAATTCTTCTCTCAAATCACTGGATCAGTGATTTGGGTTATGGCAGGGCGTCCGAGTGGTTTGAAAGATTACCTGTTCAAAAATCTCCCCAATCATTTTGCAAAATCAATTCACGAGTCTCTTGGCAATCTCGATAAAGAATCCTGCAAACTATATCTTCAAAAAACCGCAAAACTGGTCGAGGAAAAAAAAGATGCCCGCGGCGCGGGGCGTATTCTCGATTATCTCGAAGAATGGGGATACGAATCACTTTATGCGCAAACGCAGGGAAAGCCGCTTCGCCTGGCCATTGTGGCTGATATTTTGCGAACAGGCAGCAGCCTACCCTCAGGCTTTTATTCCAAAGACTCCAAAACCACGCCGATTCACGAAGTCAATCTGGATAAAGCCCTCGTCGAGCATATTCAAACGCTTGTTTCGCCTTTGGGAACCATCCTTCAAACCATGTCCGGTTTACGCAAAGGTGTGGATGCCACCCTGCTTGCCAGTGTCATGAATATCACAGTGGACGAGGCACATAGGAATCTCAAAGAGGCTGAAAACCTCGCGCTTGTAAAAAAACGCCCAGGTGACGTCCCGCGCCCCTACTTCCTGCACGACGAAATCTATGACTTGTTTGCAAAATATAAGCCTATTCCGCATCAACGCAAGGTGGAAGTTGCCGCAAAGGTGCGGGAATATTACGAAACCAAAATTTTGGAGCAGCGCACCCTGCTCGCCGAGTTTCCTAATTTGCGCGCGCGTCACGCCAACCTCTGGAATTTGGCGCGGATCGAAAACATGCACTACGCCTTGTGGTATTACGGCATGGAAGGCTACGCCCATTACTTTGCCCTGATGAGTGACGCCATGAGCACAGATGACATGGTTATCCAATCGCTCATTCACCTTGAATTGGATCGCACCATGCAGCAAATGCGGAACTTCTCTCCCATGCCGGCCGACATGGAACTATACATCAAATGGGATCAGGAAATCCGCAGCGCAGAAATTGATATTGAAGAGGGGCAACTTGCCGAAGCAGAAAACCAACTCAGCAAGCCCATTCCATCTGACCTGCCGCCTTTTCTGCAAGCCTACTGGCAGTTCGTCAACAGCACTTTGAACATCAAACAGCGGCTATCTTCCACGCGTACCGGTTTGCTTAATAAAAATCCAAGTTATTTTCTGGTAAACGCCCTGCGTTTCATCGAACAAGTGGATGACGAATCAATTAAACTTGCCAAAGACACCCTGCTTGCAAACATCCATAATTATGCGGGCTATGAAGCGCGTTTGCGGGGCGAATACCAACGGGCGCTGGAACATTACAAAGAAGCGACAAGCCGCACTCGAAAACTGCACTTAAGCAGTTTGAGCGGCATGTTGGTCAATCAGGCGTACGCCATGTCCGTTCTAGGTCTGGATCGCCGCGCAGAATCCACAGTGCGCGAAGCCGTGGAAATTGCCGTCGAAACCAATGATGTCAGAGGCCAGATACGCGCCTTGAATGTAATGTCGTGGGTTATTTTGAGAACAGGCCGCCCATCCCATTCGCTTGAAATTGCACAGAAAGCCTACAGCCTCTTGCAAAAGGGACGTCCCAACCCGCGCCTTGAAGGGTTCGTACTTATCAACCTGGCCACTGCCCGCCGTACTGAATGGGGACAATGGGTGGGCGAAAATATCAGGGATTGGAAGAGCGAATGGACGCACCTCATTCCAGACGGATTATCTTATCTGGAAGGTATGGATTTTGTGCGCGAAAAATTGGAACTACCCTCCAACGCGTTAATTGTTACTGTTCCACAAGGCGCCATAGAAATTCTTAAGGACAGGGATAATGAAAGTTGGGTGATTGCACTTAATGAAAGCGGAACATTATGGCGCGAGACGGCGCTTGTTCTAAAAGAGCGCAATGAAGCCGATACCGTCCGCTACAAAACCGCCATGACCTTGGCAACTTTGCGTCTTCAGCAGGCGGCAGGCTTGGTGCGACCTTCCGAAAAAGATAAATGGAAAGATCAAATTAAGGCGCAGGCTCAACTGGCGGGCGGAAGTCCCTACTGGCCGCTCATGGCATTTATCAATTTGGGATTCCATAATTTCTACCAAAGAACTGACACAGACTTGCAACAAATATTTGATATAACTGAACATATCATTGGTGATACATATTTGTGGCCCCCGTCTATTGTTCAAACAGACGCAGAATCACTGCGCTGGGTTGTTCTTGGAAAAATGGAAATGTTGCGAAGTTCAGTTGCTTTTAGAAACTGGGGAGAAAATAATGGGGATCTGTATCCCGCTATTCGAAGCGCGGCTCTTTCGCTCGAATACAACTATTTGGTCGGGCAAACTTCCTACGACGTAAAACGCGCTGAAAACGGACTCGAAAAAAACCTCAGCAAAATACCCGATTGGGAAAACAACCTCCTTCCACAAGTATATGAAATTGTCAGAAAACAAATTGAGCCTGAATTAAGATCGAATCTGTCTGAAGGAAAAATGCCGCGCATCTTGCGCTGGTTGGACGAGCGGTTTGGCGGATACGATCTGTGGAAATGAGGCGTTCTATGAGCAAAATCGAAGATACCCCGGTTATTCTTTACCCGCCGCCTGAATCATTCACGCAAAACGATTGCGACTGCGCTTGCGCGCTCGATCTTTCTCCACAGCAGGAAATACAACCCTTGCAAGGGGTATGGCAGGCAAATCGAAACATTTTGCCGCTCGACGCTTCTGCAAAAAACTGGCAGGCTTACTTCAATCCAAACGGACCCGTATCCCTCGTGGTTTTGAATCCGCCTGCCGCGCGCATGTTGGATTCATTTGCAAAGCCCCAGACCTTGCATGAGATCGACGGAATTGATCAAAGCGCAATTCAAACGTTGATTTATACGGGACTGCTCCACCCTGTTGCTGATACCAACCCGAATCTTCAACCTGCCGCCGAATCACGAGTCTTAACCGCCTGGCTGCACCTAACTGACTCATGCAACCTGCGCTGTGATTATTGCTACCTGCCGCACCGTCCCATTTTTATGAGCCTCGAAACAGCCAAACAAACTGTGGATAAATTGCTCGAAATGGCGATCAGGCATGGCTACCCAAAACTAAAACTCAAATA
>JAIFKY010000121.1 GCA_020049345.1 Anaerolinea sp. | reverse complement strand
TTGCCACCGCAAGATGGGTGGGGTTGGTGACAACCACGGTCGCCTTCGAGACGTTTGCCATCATGCGTCCGCGTGCCATGCGCCTTTGCATCCCGCGGATACGGCTCTTCATCAGCGGATCGCCTTCCGAGCGTTTGTGTTCCTGTTTGATGTCGTCCTTGCTCATGCGCAAATTCTTGTACAAGTCCCAACGCTGGTAGGCATAATCGGCAACGGCGAGAACCAGATACATGCCGCCGACGCGCAAGGCAAGCGAAAGGGATATCTCGACAAAACTGTCCACAGCGGTGAGCATGTCAAACTGAGTCAGCGAGAGCAGGGTCACGAAGCGGGAGCGCAAAAAGCCGTAGGCGATCCACGAGACCCAGCCCAATTTAAGTAGGGAGCGCAGAAGTTCGATCAAGCCGTGCTTCGAGAAAATCCGCTTGAAGCCTTCGAGCGGATTGACGCGCTTGAAATCAAAACCGATGCGCTTGCCTGCCCACAGGAATTCGGTTTGCCCAAGGGTAACGACTGAGCCAGCCAGCATCAAGCCCAACAAGATCAGCGCAAACGATGGAAGGACTTGCAAACCGATATCAATGGATGTTTCGCGCAGCCATTCCACGCTGATTTCGGTGGGGAGTTCGACCATGGTATTGGTAATGAGCGACTCGAAACTTAATCCCAACTGTGCGCCCGGCCCGCGCAGGAGGAAGGCGCCCATCAGGATGACTGCCGCAGTGATCAATTCCTGACTGCGAACCACCTGCCCTTCTTCACGGGCTTCCTGTAGGCGATGGGGAGTTGGGGCTTCGGTTTTATCTGCCATGCTGTTCGCTCACTTCACAAATAAAAGCATGTTCTCTGCCATGGATTTGAACAGGGAACCAAGATACGGAAAAACGACGGCGAAAGTCATGCCCATGGCGATCATCGCCACAACCACTTTGACCGGCAAGCCGAGAAAATAAACCTGAACCTGGGGCGCAACGCGTGCCAGCAATCCAAGAGTGAGGTCGGTCAAAAACAAAGCCGCCATGACGGGCAGAGCCATGTGAACACCGGCGGAGATAAAAGTTGAAGTCATTTTGAGGACTGATTCCAGTCCGTTGAACGGAAGATTGCCATTCAGCGGAACGGCATTGAAAGTATTTTGCAGGGCGATCAGGACGAGATGATGACCGTCCAACACCAGAAAAACCATCGCGGCGGTCATGACAAAGATTTGGTCGAACGCAGAGCCCGATTCGCCAAGCGCCGGGTTGAAGATGCGCCCGGATTCGAATCCACTGCCCATGCCCATTGCCGAACCGGCGATCTGGATTGCGCCAAAGGCCAAATCGGCGGCGAAGCCGATCAACGTGCCGATGATGATTTCCTTTGCAATGGCAATGCCAAAGGCGAAGGAGCCGATCACTGCCAGATCTGTGGGTGTGGGTTGAGTGGGGAGCAGTACGAGAGCCAGAGTCATGCCCAGTCCGATCCGCACCTGCGAGGGGATGTTCTGTCCGCCCAGCGCTGGCACATGAATAATGACCGCCATGATGCGGGTAAAAGCAAGAAAGAATAATTGCGCCTGGAGTACGGAAATGCTCATAAATCATCCTAAAAAGATGATACTTGATTCCCCCGTAGGTGTCCGTAAATGTCAGGTGAAGCAAAACTAAAGAAAACGTAAATTCTGCCGATAATAGAGAGTTATCGCACGCTTTGTTTTTTTGCCCCTCCCCGAAAGAGCAGTATCGTGGCTTCAAAATTTTCTCTCAAAAATTAGACCCCAAGAGACTGTTTTACAACTTCACCACGAAGTCACCAAGACACAAAGTTTTTTCCTTCGAGTCTTTGAGACTTCGTGCCTTTGTGGTCAAAAAGTGGGATTATTAAACAATCTCTTAGGGTTTTGCCTTGAGTTGTTACTGGGTTGTAAAATAACGCGACTTCAAAATTCTAAAATCTTTCGGCGACTGTCACGCTGGAAGCGTGACCTACGGCCACTGGTGCTTTGCGAAGTTCAGCGGGACGGTTAAAACAATTGAGGATGCGGGCCGCCAACAGGTCGGGATTCAGCGGCTTGACAAGAAATCCACTGGCTCCAATCTTGGCCGCTTTTTGGATGACTTCTGGAAATGCCAGTGAAGAAATAAAAAAAACCTTCGTCCGTTTCAACAGGACTTCCACATTGAGTTGACCGATCAAGTCCAGTCCATTCATGCCGGGCAGGCAGGTATCCACCAGCAAGACATCCGGCAGATGCTGAACAAGTTCCTGTCTCAAGTTGGCAGGCTGGCTGCAAATGATCGGATTCATGCGGTGACGGGTCAGCGCCAGTTTGATCAGATCACATTGCATGGCGTTGGGTTCGAGGACGAGGACGGATAACGTTTCGCGTTTCATGGTTTGACCAGCCTTTTAGCCGTTCGGAAATATTCCATGCTCTTATGCTCTTCCGGGGGCTAAGCCCCCGAAAAGCCAAGGGTATGTCTAAAAACTTTCGACTTAGCCGTTCGGGAATATTCCCGAGGCTTTCATTTTTGATTTTAGAGTCTGCACTTGCGCCGGTGTAAGTTTGAGAATGTTGAGCGACTCAGGATGGAACTGAAAACTCAACAGCGCCGACTTCCCCTGTTGATAATCTTCCGCAAAGAAATTTGCGAGGTTGACGATGGCTGCCAGATGTTGGTTGACGCGGGCAAGCGACGGGGCGTGGTGAAAACGGATGGCATCCACCAGCACGACCGGAAAATTCCAGTGTTCGGCGATCAACCCGCCGACACGGGCATGGTCAATACCGATCAACTTTTCCTCCACCTGCCACAATTGCATTTGATATTTTTCGACATAATCAACGATCGTTGAATAATTGCTCAATACTGACTGGTCGAGAAGCAGTTTGCCGATGTCGTGAAGCAGCCCCGAAACATAAGCCTGTTCTGGGTCGGGATAATGCAATGTGCGCGCCAGCCATGCCGAGGTCACGCCGACCACCAGCGAGTGCCGCCACAACTCACCTGCGCCCAAACGATATCCGCTCAAACTGTGCTTCATCATTCCAGTCGCCGATGAGGTTATGATGATCGACCAGAGTCGCTGCAAGCCGATGTGCATGATCGCTTCGCCGAGGGTCGAGCAGGTGCGGGAATAGCCCAGCGAAACCGAGTTCGACATTTGCAGGACAAGCGCCGTCAGCACCTGATCCAGTCCGATCATGCCTGCCAGCGTATCGATCGTAATATCCTGCCTGCTCATCTCGCGCAGGATCAGCGAGACATTGGACGGCATGGGTTTTAGTCGTGCAACCGATCGGATGATATGGTCTACTTGAAGCGACGACATGGGATGAAAACCCTGTAAATTAATGCACCAGGTCTGGCAGACTGGTAAACAGAGTGTTGGTAAATGTCATGGCTTGCTGGAGCATCCACGATCCAAGAATGGCCAGCACCAGAATGACACCGATCAACTTGGGGATGAAAATCAACGTCGATTCGTTGATCTGGGTCGCGGCCTGCACCAGACTCACCAAACTGCCGACCAGCAGGCTGATCAATAAAATGGGACCTGCCAAAATGAGGGAAATCAGAATTGCATTTTGTCCAAGGGTAAGCACATAGGCTTCAGTCATTGTGTCCTCATTAACCGCTGTTAAAACTCAAGACCAAACTGCGCGCCAGCAAATACCAGCCGTCCACCATCACGAAGAGTAAAAGTTTGAAAGGCAGGGAAACCAGCGAAGGCGGCAGCATCATCATGCCCAGCGAAAGCAGGATGCTGGAAACGACAAGATCGATGATCAGGAAGGGGATGTAGATCACAAATCCCATCGTGAAGGCCGTCCGCAGTTCGCTGATGACGAAGGCGGGGAAGAGGGTCAGTGTGGGGATGTCATCAATAGTGGAGGGTTGCGGTTCGTTGCCCAGGTCCAAAAATAATTGGATGTCTTTTTCGCGGGTCTGCTTGAACATGAACTCGCGCACCGGAGCCTGTGCCTTTTTCAGCGCCACATCCTGGGTGATCTGTTCTTTGATGTAGGGTTGGATGGCGGTTTCGTCCATCTGCTTGTAGACGGGCATCATGATGAAAAAGGTGAGCAAAAGGGACAGACCAATAATCACCTGATTGGGCGGCGCGGAAGGCGTGCCGATGGCGGTCCGCACCATCGAAAGCACAATCACGATGCGGGTAAATGAAGTTGCCAGAATCAAGATTGTCGGCGCGAGCGAGAGGATGGTCATCAGCACCAGCAACTGCACGCCGGATGTGACTTTGGTCGGCTCGCTGGATTGCGGATCAATCGTCAATGTGGCGCCGGGCAAGGTTGAGCATCCGCTCAACAATAAACCCAAAATAACAACGGGCAGAATCCACTTTTTTGCAGGGCGCATTTTTTCAAGCAAGGTGGTCTTCATTTTTTTTACCTGTATTTCCCAAAGCAAGGTCTGCATTAAATGACCGAAGCAGAGAGCCAAATTCCAACCCGGATGAGGGCTGAAATTTTTCATTGGACGAGAAAGCGGAACTGTCTTCTTCGACGGGAGCGATCAACGATACGCTTTGGTCGGTGGCGCCGATCAGCAGTTTTTGATTTCCAATGGAGACAAGGTGAAGAGCCTGTTTGGGAGATAGCCGGATGGTCTCCAGCAGTTGCAGTTGTCGGGTCGAATTGATCCCCGCCCCGGGCTGAATCCAGCGGCGGGCGATGATGGAAACGCCGACGATCAAGACCAGCACAGCGATCAGTTTTACAAAGGCGCTCACGAAATAGAAGGGTGTTGACCCAAGCGGGTCTTTGGTCACGGACGAAGTATCGCCAATGCTGAAAAGCGCAACAGTGGAGATCAGGCTGAATGCCAGCGCAGCAACGAACAGTTTTTGCTGTTTGCTGAGTCCCTCGAACCACTTGCGGAGGGATGCGATCACTGTCTGCATCATGATGCAGCCTTCTCACCGCCCGATGAAAGCATTTCTGTGATGCGAACGCCGAATTTATCTTCCACCACCACCACCTCGCCGCGCGCCACCATGTGATCGTTGACGAAGATGTCCACGGGGTCACCCGCGAGCCGATCCAGTTCGATCACAGAGCCGGCTTGCAGTTCGAGAATTTGCGAAAGTTTCATGCGTGTGCGTCCCAGTTCAACCGTGACGCGCATTGCCACATCAAGCAGCAAGTCAATGTTCGATTGGTTGAAATCTTCCATTTTGGATGCGCGCTTTTCCGCCATCGATTCGGCGGCGTTTGCAACAGGTGTTTCTTCGGCTTCAATGTTGATATTTTCCATTTTTATTTTTCCTTTTCAAAAACCTGTCCGGGTATCGTCATTTTCGTGGTAGACACGGGTGATTTGCACTCCCATCCGCTTGCCCGATTTTCCAACGCGGGCATAGAATTGTTTTTTGTTGGACACTTGCACCGTCAACGGGCTGTCAATGCTGGTGTCGAGTTCGATCACATCCCCAACGGAAAGATGCAATAAACTTCTGAGAGATAGTTCCGCGCTGCCCAAAAGAATAGTCACCGGAAAGGATGCCTTCATCATGGCTTGCATGGCGGCTTCGCGCGCCGCCGGATTAATTTGATTCTCTTTTCGTCCTGCGATCCAGATGTGCGGATTGAGGACATCGGAAATGGGCTTGAGCATATTGAAGGGGATGAAGATGCTCATCGTGCCGGTTACGCCCTGAATGTTGATCTCGATCGTCAAAAGCAGGACACGCTCATTGCCCATCATCATCTGAACCCAATGTTGGTTGACCGTGCTGTCTTCGAGGGACGGTTCGAGGGACACCACCTTGCTCCAGGCGCTCTTCATATCTCCGAGCATGTGTTCCACCAGCCCGCGCAGCAGGGATTGGTCGATCTCGGTCAACTGTCGTTCAGTAAAACGCCCTTCAATTTTTCCTCCCAGCCGTTGCTCCAGGATCAGGTAACTGACGTTCAGACTCATGGTGAGAACCATGTGTCCGGGTAAGGGAGCCAACGAGATGAGATGGAACAGGGTGTTGGGCGGGAAGTCCTTGATGAAGTCGTGGAATCTGCCCTGTTCGATGTGAACCAGCCGCGGGCGCACGTTGGTCCGCAGGAAGGTGGGCAGCGATGTGGTCAGGCGTTCGCTCAGGTCTTCGTGAATCAATTCGACGGCGCGCATCTGATCTTTGGAGAAACGGGCGGGAAACCAGAAGTTGTAAACCTGAATCTTCTTCTGCCGCGTGCCACCATCCTTGGCGCGCTCGCCAGATGGATTCATCATGTCTGCCAGATTGACGCTCTCCCCACCATCTTTTTGGTCGAGGTCAATCGCGCCAGACAATAGGGCGTCTATTTCCTGTTGTGCCAGCATGGCTACTGCACCACAAATTCTGTGAAATAGATCGAAAGGATGTGCAGGTCGGGAAGTTTTTGGGCGAGTGTGGTCATGATTTCTGTCCTCAGTTTTTCCTTGCCTTCCGCCGTGTACAGGTCTTCGTATGTTTTGGTGGAGAGGAGCGTGATGACGGTATCATCCATAATGGGCAGCCTGGAGGTAAGTTTTTCTTCAAAACTGGTCAGGTAGGCTGTTTTTTCCTCTTCCGGCAGTGACGCATATTCCGGGTCGTCTGGAGCAAACTCAACCACAATGGTCACTCGAATATATTTTCGCCCAGTTGGATCAACCAGATTAATGATCTTGGTGGACATGTTGAGCATAACGCCGTCACCCGGAATAAATTCATGAGCAGCCGCCGTGGTCGCTTGTGCCTCTTCCGCTACTGGGGCCGCTTCAACTGACGCCGTGGCTGGCGTGGTGAACGAAGCATCGTAGGCATAGACCAGACGAAAAGGCTTCGGAAGTTCATCCGGCGCAAAAATAACATACGCGGTGAGCAGCGATACGAACGCGGTAAGCAACAAAATTACCTGCGTGATTACATTGAGGACTTTCAGGATTTTTTCCAACATAGGACTCCGAAATTGAAGATCAGTCAGGTCGTTTGTTATGGCAGTACGCCAGTGGAATTAATATCTATAATGTTGCTGTCAACTTTGTAGATGATGATGATTTCCACACGGGCATTCATTTCTTTATGCTGTTCGGTATCGTTGGGGAAAACCGGCGCATATTCACCTTGTCCGGAAACAATCAACCTCTCGGGTGGAATACCAGAATTTATTAAATACTTTGCTACAGATGTGGCACGCGCCAACGACAATTCCCAATTGGTCGGGTACAAGGGATTGGTGGGGGGCGTATTGTTGGTATGCCCAACCAGCCGAATTTTGTTGTTGATTGGACGCATCATCTCAACGATGGTATTGAGTACTTCCATGGTTTCCGGCATGAGTTCCGTCTGGTCATTTTTGAAAACCAGCCGCTCGCTGAGAGAAATCAACACGCCTTCGATATTGGTCTGAACGCTTACTTGATTGCCGAGGTTTTGCGAGGAAAGCATGGATGTCAACTGCCCGGCAACTTCTTCTGATTGGGTCGGTCCTTCGGGTATGCCGGGGATGACAATGGGTTTGGATGACCCATCTTCACTCGTGCCGCCAGCCTGACTGATCTGGCTATCGACCACCTCGGCCGCCCCACCGATGGAAAAAGCCGTCCGCATACTTTCAGCCAGTTGTTTATACTTCTCCACATTAACCTGTCCCATGGAGTAAAGAACAACGAACAAAACCATTAACAGGGTAATAAAATCCGCGTAACTTACCAGCCAGCGTTCGTCATGGTGCTCTTCGTGTTCTTCTTTTCTGTGTGCCATGGCTAAGCCTTTCCAGTATTCGCTACCGGCGCCTTCTTGCTTGCACTCTTGGCATTGCCTGCATCTTTTTCGCTGGCGGCTTCTGACGGAGGCAGATAGGCGGTCAACTTGTCGCGTACAATGCGTGGATTTTCGCCGGCTTGAATGGAGATAATTCCTTCCAGTTGCATATAACGATTGTGAGCTTCTTCTTCGCTTTTGGCTTTTAGCTTTCCGCCAATGGGCAGATAGATCAGATTCGCAGTCAGCAGACCCCACAAGGTCGCGAGAAAAGCCGAGGCGATTGCTTCCCCCAGCGCCGCAGGATTGTCCAATTGTTTCAAGACGCTGATCAGACCCATGACCGTGCCGATGATGCCGAAGGTGGGTGCAAATCCGCCGGCTGCGGTAAAGAAGCCGATGCCTTGTTTGTGACGGTTGCGCATCTGGTCTATGGTGGTTTCCAGAATCGCCGACACCTGTTCGGGGTCCACGCCATCGACGATCATCATGATGCCCTTCTTAAGGAATTTATCGTCAATCTTTTTGCTGTCATCTTCCAGCGCAAGCAAACCTTCACGGCGGGCTTTGTCTGCCAGTTTGGTTAAAAGTTCGATGTCTGCTTTTGTGTTGAGCTTGTTTGTTTTGAATGCCTGCATGATATACACAGGCACCTTGAGCGCTATTTTTAGCGGGGAAGTGACGATGGTCGCACCGATCGATCCGCCGAAGATCAAAATGATCGCGGCGGGGGCTGCGAATAATTCAGCGGGAGAGCCGCCATCGAGAATTAACGCGGTAATAATGACTGTAATGGCCAAGACCAGACCCGAGATGGTCGCAATATCCATGAGTTACTCCTAGTTCGTTGTGCTGGTTGAATGAAATTTGCCAAAGGGCTGACGTTATTCACTCAACTGATTTTTGAAAGATAAATGGCGTCAAAGTCTTTCTGCGGTATTCGATAAACCGTTCGGCAATTTCGTGCGAAGTATCCTTGACGATTATTTTTCTATTGCTTGTCAGGGTGATGACAGTATCTGGCGTTTCTTCCACGGTCTGAATCAATTCTGGATTAATGTAGAATTTTGTACCATTTGTGCGGGTAAGAAAAATCACAGTTATATTCCTTCCTGCTGGTGGATCAGCACGGGTATTTCTTTTGCATAAATTTAGCATGGCAGTCTGAAATACTGTGTAAATTGGCCGTGAAAGGAATATAAAGATTGGCTAAAAACCTTTAGCCTGGTCAAATGCCCCCTTGTTTAACTGAAAACTGGTTGCGTTATGCCTCTCTGGCAGCCTGTTGAATGGAAATAGTCTGCGATACGGTTTGCCGGTAGTAAAACTCCAATGTGGCAGATGGGCGGTGGGTGACTGCTGGAGCAGTTGTTTTGCCCCAAACCAGTTTGTTGCTCGAATCGAACCAGTCGTTTCCATCCCCGCCGGCGCGGACTACGTCACCCGTGGGGGTTGCGTCCGCCGCAGCATTCCCGTCATTCAACACATTCTTGAAGAAAAGTCCGCTTTCGGCGGTGTAGCCCTTTGCGGCTTGCCCCATCCCTTTGACATGCTGTGTCCCCTTGAAAATATCCACCTGCTCGATGATGCCCGCATCCTTTGCCTTGAAGGTCACGCGAGAGCCATCGCTCAACATAAAGGTGGTGAAGTCGTCGCTGGTTTTCAGGTCCTTGAAATCGCCATCGTTGCTGCCTTCCATGTCGTTTAAGTCCACGTGCGGATCACCCCAGACGGTGGTGCTTTTGTTGCTCCACTTGTCGAGGATGGTAAAGGTGGAGCCGTCTGCAAATTTGAAAAGATACCGATCTGATTCAGCATAATTCTGGTCATGCACGATCAGCCCATCAATGGGTGTATTTGACTGATAGCGAAGTTCCAGCCTGACTTCGACACTTGTATTCTCGACAAATTCAAAGGCGGCTTCTACGGCATTCCCGCGAACTGGGTTCTGCTTTTCGGTATTCCCAGTCATTTTCAAATCAGAAAGATTGACGTTGATATTTTCGATCTGGGGCGGCTGTTGTTGGGCGTCAATGGCAGAGGCGCTGATCACTGCCTGGTCTTCCTCCAAATAATCCAACGCGGATTTCTCCTCGACAATTTTTCCTTTTCGGCGGGCTTCCTCTTTTTCGGCAATTTCCATAAGCCGCCGCGCGACCATTAAATTTGAAGTGTCGGTTGATGAACCAATGGATGTCATGTCTGCCTCCAGAATCGAAATCGTTCCTAATTAACAATCGTCAGAATTGGCGAAAACTTTAGGAACTCATGTTTGATTTGGAAAGCATCGCATGGAGATAAGCCCCCGTGCGAAATTAC
>JAIFKY010000263.1 GCA_020049345.1 Anaerolinea sp. | reverse complement strand
GCGAGGGGTACGCAGGCTATACGATCAGCGTATCAGGCGGCGGCGTGGGTTTGCCCTGCCCCAGCGTTTTCAGTTTGGGGCGGCAGGATTCGCACAAAAAATAAATCCGCAGGCTGTCTTCCTCCATCTTCATCACCTTTTCAGATTTTTTCACAACCTTTTGCAGTTCCGCCGCATCGAGGTATGCCTCAAAGACACTGCCCTGTACCCGCTCGCCCATTGCCTCCATCAATTTGGCAATCTTTGCGCGGCGTTTGTTATCGGCAATATCATAGGCAAGCAGGAAGAAGGAGCGCATGGGGATTGGAGATTTTGGATTTGCGATCGGGGATTGTCAACCTAAAATCAGCGAAACCCCATACCCTGATAATTGGGTTGACCAGCCAACAGCGAATCAGCCACCTGACGGCTTTGCTCGATCACCCTGATAATTGGGTTGACCAGCCAACAGCGAATCAGCCACCTGACGGCTTTGCTCGATCAGACATTGGCGCAGGGTGAACTTCATGCCGCGCAAAGGGTGAGTGTAGGTCTGATCCATGCGCTGTTGATACGCCTGCAAAAAACGGCGCTTGCCATCATCATCCAAAATAATCGGGCGTTCGGGAGGTCCGGGGGTGAAATCTCCGCTGGGGGTTAAGGTTCCGCTGCGGCAGCACCACAGCACCACCCCATCCACCACCGGGCGAAACTCCTCCATCAAATCCAGCGCCAGGGCGGGACGGTTGTAAACCACCTCATGTAAAAAACCAACAAAGGGATCTAGCCCCACCGTTTGAATGGCTCCGCTTGCCAGTTGCGCCAGCAGGGTATACCCAAACGAAAGCAGCACATTCACGGGGTCAGCGGGTGGGCGGCGGTTGCGGTCGGTAAACTTCCACTCAGCCGCAAAGAAAGAGCGGTATGCCGAAAAATACGCCGCCGTCGCCGAACCCTCCACCCCGCGCAGGCTGTCGAGCGTGGTCTTTTGAGGAACAGATTGCAGGGCGCGTTCCAAATGCTCGATACTCGAAAGCGCCGCCGCCGAACGCTCTTCGCGCGTGTGACGTTGTAAAAACGCGCGCTGGTGTTGTAACTTGGCAGTCACAAACCCCTTTGCCATTTCCAGCGTAAAAGCGGGGTCGCTCAACCGCGCATACTGCGCCCGCCGCATGGGAACATGCGGAGTCAGACTGCCGATCAACTCGCCGCGATACTCGCCGTTTTGAGTCAGGAACACCACCTCGGCATTTTGCGCCAACAGCGAATCGATGGCGGGCGTGGTCAGGCTGATATTGCCAAACAAAACCACCTGAGTCACCTGTCCAATTGGAACGCTGATTAGGACTTCGGGATTTGCGATTGGGGATTGAGAATCGGGCGACGGGTCGCGCTCTACCTGCAAGCGGCGGTTGCGAATGCGAATTTTGGTGTTTTGTTGAACAATGTAGAGTGGGGGCATGGGGGGATTTTGGATTTGCGAATTGGGATTGGAGATTTCCGCCCATCGTACCTGAGTCGCGTTGAAACGTCATGCGTAATTTCACGCAACTTTTAAAACTATTCGGTTGTTAAAGTGCGGAAGATTTTAGATTTGCGATTTGCAACCCAAAATCTAAAATCAAAAATCAGAAACCCGTCTCGCCTGTCCCAGCCCTTGCGCCGTGCCTGTACCCAGCCCGCTAAACAGCGCAAACTCAGCCAGAGTGGCAATCACGCTCATCCAATAGCGGTCATAATTCACCGCAGTATAGGTCACACTGCCCACCGCGCCCACGCGCAGCCCATCGCCTTTTTGCGGAATGGGCTTCGTTTTCAAATCGTAACGGCTGATTGCCAGGCACTCCTCGGCATAGCGTTTCACCTCGGCAGGAAAGGCAATCGGCGCAAACGCATTCCAGCGCTCCAGCAAACTGCCAAACACCAGCGAAGGCGTAGGCACCGGCACATGAATTCCCCCCGACTTAAACGTGGTGGGACTGGTCAACTGCAAAGTCACGCGGCGCGGCGCATTTTGTTTTGAAAGCAAAAATGGCGCGCTCAAATCCTGATAGGTGGAAATGGCTGACCAGGGACTTTCAATTTGCGATTTTGGATTTTGGATTGCGGATTGGGGATTTTGGATTTGGAACTGGTGATAATCCAACTCGACCAATTGCCCGCCGCGCAGCAACCCGTGGCTTGATTCTGCCGCGAGAGCATTTGCCACATCCGCGCGAAAAGCCGTCAGCCGCAAAATATAGGTTTGGTCAGCAATCAACGCGCCCTTGTTGAAACGTCCCATCAACGTCGAAACCGTAAACGGGCGAGTCTGATTTTGGCTTTGCGATTCGGGATTTGCGATTTGCAATTTTTGATTGGCGATTTCGTGCAAGTTGGCGGCAAGCGATTCATCGTGTTTGCGCACCACATCCAATAACAGGGCGTGGGCGGCGCGTCCCCACCAAAGCGGAGTTGTGGCAGGCTCGGCGGGCTGGGGCACTGGCTTAAAAGGCAGAACGAGAGATAGGAGTTCCATCTAACTAAAATCTCTGCTTTCTGGCTTCATCGCGCACCGCCTGAAGGTTAATCACCTCAGCCACCTCAAAACGCGGCGGCATGGCGCCCTGCACCGGCTTCATGCGAATGATCGGCGGAAAGTACCCCATGCGCCCGTGTAGTTCCGCCAGAGCCAGCGCGCTGATGTAATTAAAAGAAGGCAGGTTTACAATAATAGGAGCAGTCTGCCACTGCTCCGGGGAAAAAGTCGCCTGAGTCAACGCCTGCTGCAACTGCGGCAAAAACGGCTCATCGTGCGAAAACTGAATCGCCAGCGCAATCACCTGCTCCACCTTACGGTTGGAGAGTTCTTCTATTTTGGCAATCTGCTCAGGGGTGAGCGGGTGTGAGAAGTTGTCGCCAGCGCAATCACCTGCTCCACCTTACGGTTGGAGAGTTCTTCTATTTTGGCAATCTGCTCAGGGGTGAGCGGGTGTGAGAAGTTGAGGATAATCATGTTGGATTTCCGATTTTAGAGTTTGGATTGGGGACTTGGAAACTAATGTAATGCTTTGCCCAGATGATCAATTAAAAACGTATCGCTTTGATAGTAACCAAAAAGGCGCATGGCGCTGCCATCGTGCCAGGCATCCATTTCATGAGTACAAGGTGGCTTTGGATTCCCTTGGAGGGGCTTGAAATCCAACGAAGTCAGGCTTCTGCCCGTTTTGTTTTCCAGGTAAACAGCCAGATCGTCTATCTTTTCGTTAACCATGCGCATCCGATCCTTTTCAAGACCTGCCAGGCTGGCTTGAAATTTTTCGCCGAATTTTATTTTTTCACTTGGAGAATCCCATAACCTTTCCTTATACAATTCCGGTCGGGTTTGATTCCAAACCAGTGTGCCCCAGGTGGAAAGGGCGTATTGATATTCAAGTGACATAATGAGGGTTTCTTGAATGGAGCCGAGTCTGTCGCTGTCCACACGCAACCCATTTGCCAACCGGCGAAACGCAGTCAAGTTATTCTGAATCGCTTCGTCAGGCTGCATCTTCAACGGCAGGCGGGGAATTTTTAATAGTGTTTTTGAGCGCTCAAATATATACACAGTTTCATCGGCGTAAAAAACCGCCAGGGTTTGTAAAAATCCCTGGATGGCTTTGAATCCAGCCGTAAGATTAAAAACGATATGATAACCAGACCTGTGATAATCGGGTAATAAACCATTGCACCAATTTACCAGGTCGGTCAAGGCAATCTGAAATTCGTCCGGATTTTCTGTTTGCAAGTCTGTGATTCTCTCGACCCTGGAGTTAATTTGGGATTTGGTATTCAACCACTCATTAACCAGATTGGCGGCTGCTTCACCAAGCCAGGTATCGGTGCATAGCAGGGTGTGCTGATCGGGAATTGAACCTGACTTGCCCGCCACATTCCCATTGTAGTATTGGATTATGCCGTTTAATTCAGCCGAAGCCTGTGATATCTTTTCCATATCAAACTGAAAAAACTCAGCTCTGCGTCGCTCCAGAATATTACGAATTGCCGATAAATCCTTCGGCTCTATATCTTCCGGACGCTTGAAGTTTGTATAACGATTTAAAAGATTTTTGTCTTCCGTGTTCTGATCATAGGTAAAAAGACTAATGCCACAAAAAGACAATACAAAGAGAGGCTTGAAAGACATTATTATTTCTCCAATCGCCAATCATCAGTTTCCACCAGAACCCAGCCCAACGGCAGGGCGGGGACTTCACGGGTGATTTCGCCTTGCGCATTGCGCAGGTAACCCATTGCAATACGGCGGCTGATGGGAAAATCGGTGATATTGTGCGGAACATGTCCGCGTCCAACATCGAAGCCGCCATCGCGTCGTGCCTTGAGAATTCCATGCATGAACTCGGGGTTTTGCTTGAGGCGCGAGCCAAATGTCTTCTGTTCCCATCCGCCGCCCCAGCCAAGTTGTAAAAAGAACTGGTTGGGCGCAAGCGAAAACCCCTGCATTTCCTGATAATAGGCGAGGACGTTCTTTCCATCGGGAAGTTTCCTTGCCCATTCCACTTCTCGGCGGATGATTTCCGCGTTGTGCTCGCGTGCGATGGAGGCGAAATTTAGCAGTGATTCTTCCCCCGCCAGTGAAAGCCCGCGCTGTTTTGCCCAATCTGAAAATAACTGTAAGTCGAGTTTGATTTTGGTTTCGAAAGTCACCGACTTGCGGATAGCTTCCACTTCGATGGGCGCGCCTTGTTTTCTTCCCTGTTTTGGTGAATGAGTTGTCACCTTGACATTTGCCAGCATTAAAACTTTGGGGTCGAGAGGGGCACTGTCTTCCACCTGCAAGGCGCGTAAGAGGTCTTTGTTGGGTGTATCACCAAACAAAGCGTCTTCATATTTTCCAGCGGCAAATTTGGGTGACGAGTTCAATTGTCCCAGATCTGCGTGCAGACCACGCTGCTTCCATAAATGCCAACCCAATGCGGTGCGCAGCGCTCCCTTGAGCGTAGTCCCCGGCAAATAGGGGCAGTCATACGAGTCTTTGATTTGTTCGACCAAAACCGCGCCTTCCGCTTCTGAATTGGGGGTTCCCTTCATCACGTAGCGAAAGAATTTGTTTTCGGGCTTAAAATCGGCGGCTTTGAGCAATTGCGCGGGTTTGGTTCGCGCCAGCATGGCGGCAACCTTTGGGTCGTCCACGCTTTGCGCGTCGAGCAATGTGTTTTCATCAATGCGCCAGGTAAATCCCTTGTGAATGGCATAGTCATATTCGTGCAGGAGTTTATTTCCACTGCCGATATGCAGGGGGGTCAACGTGGTAATTTTCAGGCGCTGGATTTGGTAGTTATATGCGCTCATGCCTTCCTCGACTTCCACTCGAATGCCACCGCAAAACCAGGGCGGTATACCTTGTGCGGGAATTTTTCCGCTTCATTTTCGTAATCGGGCGAAACCTCCGCCGCATCGCCTTGCGGAACTCCGCCAATCAAGCTGCCTTCTACCACCATCCACACGCTCTTGCGGCGCTGGGCGGCGGCGTTTTGGGGCGTGCGCAGCCAGCCCGAAATACTCTCAAGGCGGTAGGCAGACTCTTCATTTTTCAGCAGGTCAATTTCATTTGCGGCGGGATGATAGCGGCTGAGTAAGTAGGCGCGGGTTTTAGGGGCGGCAAATTCCTTTTTCTCCATCGCCGTTATCTTGAAAGCGCCATAGCCAGCCGTGCGCTCGCCGCCGATTCCTGAGTCGCCCAATGCCGCCAATATTTCAGGCAGGCTTTCGGTTTGTCCCATAGCTCCGAACCACAAGCCGCAGTCCTCGCTGAATGTGACCCGTTCCGACTGAAAAAGATTGGAAGCGGAACTGATTCGGTCAACCGTGACGCGCGGGGCGGTTTGCGCTTCAGCCACCTTCTTGCGGCGCATGGCAAAACGCTTGCCGCGTTCCGCTTGCATGGTTTTGGGCAGGCGGGCGATCTCTTCTTCCAGCAGCCAAAAGGCGCCGCCTTGCAGGGCAACGCCGCCCTGGGGTTCTTCATCCTCATCTTCGGGGAACAAGTACGCGTCTAAAGATTCGCCGCCCGCTGCCTTCTCCAATAGCCCTTCCGAAATCCAGCGAATTTTTTTCATGCGTTTACCCGCGCCTTCGGATTTGAGTGCCTCCTCACTGAACAGCGCGCGCAAATCTACAGGCTTGGGATAAAAGCGCACCTTGCCTGCAAACGGGAAGGCAGATGTCACCCGAAAGAGCGGGGCATCGGGCGATGGAAGAATTTGTTCCGCCTGTTTTCCAAAATGAATCCAGGTATCGAGCAGGGCGGCAAAAAGGGTATCCGATGGAATGTGGTTGAGCGTTTCCTCGATACTTTCGACTCCGCCGTGACCAATGTGCAAGCCATGCGGGAAGGCAAGGTGGTACAGGTTAAGCGCAGGCATAAAGCCTCCAGAAGATTAAAGTTTGATGGCGTTTTTTACGTTCTCGAAATCGGCGGCAAATTCCGCCAGGGTCGGATAGGATTCCCGCCCGATGGTTTTGGCTTCTTCGGCGGGGTCTTTGCGCCATTTGAGGCAGATATTTCTGAACGCCACCTTGCCAGAGCCGCGCGACCCCAAACCTCCGAGGTAATCGTCTTCGATGAGTTTCATCCCTTCGAGTAATACCGTAAGCCGTTCCACGTCTGTTTCGGCTTTGTGAATGACCTGTCCGTTTTCTGTAATCTCGTACACGGTGTAAACCATTTCAGCGGGCTGGGGAATTTCCTTCTTATCCTTGCTCATCTTGAATCCGCCAAATACCGTCCCCGCAGGCACCCGCTCCATTTGGCGCGGGTTGGCGGCACTGGTCACGCGGTCAATCGAGACTTCGGTCTTGACTTCGGTAAACGGCAGGTCGGTTTTATCTGCCAAATCCTCGGCGCTTTTCTCGCTCAAAAACGCATCGCGGACGGTCAAGCGGGTGGGGGTCGAAAAGCCTTTCTCGCCCGGCACGCCAAACACCTGACAGACCTTGCAGGTTTTGTAGTCGCCAGGCTCGTCGCAGGTATGAATATAGCCTTGACCGATTTTCTTGTTTTGGGGCAGTCCGTTGTACTTTTCCAGCAAACTGCGCATCTTGCCCTTGAGCGATGAGCCAGGGATGTAGGGGCGGTTGGTCAGTTTGTCGCGGATGATGGTTTTATCCACCCCGCCAATTTCCACGCCCGCGTCCGAACCGCCGATGTGCAAGCCTGTCATGGCTTCGATGTCGAAGGTGATTAATGCGCGTCCAACCAGTTTTATGCTTTTGATTTCAGACATGGGTTCCTCCATGAAATGTTTTATTTATGGTTTGTGATTTTGGATTATTTGCCTAATTTCCGCCGAAGGACTTGTGATAGGCGAGAATGGCTTCGAAGAATTCGACAAAGTTTTTGTAGTATTGCTTTTGCTGTGTATCGCCTTTTGCTGTAAGCACTTCGTCAATGGCGGGGTCGAGAATTGCGACCAGATCCTTCACGCCATAGCCTGTTGCCCGACGGACACGGTAAGCCATTTTGGGCTTTAACAAATACAATCGCCGCCAGGCTTTTACATGGTCAATGCTCAATTGCCCTTCGATTTGGCGCACCTCCCCAAACAACGCGCGAATTTGCGCTGTATTCAGGGATTTGCTCAATGCCTGCCCAATTTCGCTGGCGCGTTTGACCACCAGGTCTGCGCGTTCATCATTTGTGATAATCTCATGGATTTCCTGCGGGGATAAATTAGCCATTTGTATCTCCTTGTGGGTATAAAACTGAACTTAGCCTTTTTTCTGTCAGTTCAAAGAAAAAAAGTTCTACATCATTGAAGTACTCTTTGCTCCACATGGCAACGCCATCTTTTAGCACCTTTACTGGTTTACACTTCATGCGCCATTGAATGCTTTTAGCGGCAGCATAAATCTGAGTAGACGGGGTTAAGAAAAACACGCTAGATTCATCGTCTGATAACACTCCCATTTCCAATACCCAATTCAAACCAGAAATGCTGCTAATTCGCCTTCTAGCGTAATCCCATTCCATCTTTTCTGACTTGTCTCGCATTCTTATAGCCAAAAAATAGGTGTTTGTTCGCAGTCGTTGAATATTTTCAAAACGTTTTCGCCTTTCTTCGCGTTCCCAAAATGCAGTGTAAATTCGATCCAACAAACGGGGAGGTGAAAAATACGCGTCATCTGTATCTGTATTATCTGTAATTTCCTGTTGCAGAGTATTTTTCTCATTTGAAATTGGACTCTCTAAATCAAAAGTTAACTCTGAGTCAAAGAACACAGTCTCTGGCGCGTTTTCAATGCTGGACGTCTCGGACAAACCTTGAATGGTTTGAGCGGTAAGAACTCGCATGTCCGGGTTTACAGGCGCATCGCGTGTAACAGTTGGGATGTTAAGGTAATTTGCCGCTTCATTTAGGTAAACAGGGGTGCTTAACAACTTCCACAAATCCGAGTATTTTTCGCAGTCATTTACAAAATTGAATATTTCTTCTTCATTTTTGTCAGTACGATATGATAGCAAAAAATGCTTGATTTGCAGAGCATCCATCGGAGCAATTTTTAGAATCTGACTATTTGAAAATTCTCCATCTAACGCTACCCTGTTGCGGGTGCTTAATACTATCTTGACGCGCGGATAATCTAATATAAAACCATGTAAAGTCTTTAGAAAATTTATACGGTCTTGAGGTTTTCCAATCTCATCCAGCCCGTCCAAGACGACAAGCCATTTTATTCTTGGGTTATCAAGCAGTTTTTGAGGATGAATGGGCTTTTGCTTGACGTGGGTGTTATTACGCCAAAGAGCGGACATCTTGCTACATAGTCGAGACGTGAATCGCTCTGAATCTTTGAAATCGTACCTGCCTATATCCCTCAGTCGAAAAAGTAGAGGAACAAATTCTTTGGGTGGACGATATTCTTCGTTTGTAATTGCCACATTTGTGTCATTAATACCTTGTTCAGCAAGCCTGTATATTTTCTTTTCCAAAAAAAGCGTTTTTCCGCAACCAGCCTCGCCTTGCAAAATGAGTAAACTGTCCTCTCCCTTTAAAAACGAATTCCACACGTCACCGATATATAAACCTCTATCCGTGCGCAAATCTTGATATGCGGATTCGTCAGGTTTGGGGAACTCAGTCCAGCGCTTATCCAATTCAGAGACGATTGAAGAAAAATATCCACTCCAAATATTAGGTAACACATAAGGAACTTCGGCGTAAGAGTAGCGAAGTTTGTCGTTTTCAGGCGCTAATTCTTCATATGCAACCTTATGTTTACTTTCGCCAAAGCGTAACCAACATTGACCTTCCTGTAAGTAAGTTTGTCCACCTTGCCGAAACTCACGCGACTGGAACGGCTTGTCGCCTGCCAAAGGCGGTATCAAAACATAACCAACAACTTTTTGATCAATTTTTTCGAATCGAATATCTGGCGAAATGAGCGGCGCTATATATCTTTGAATAGTTGCTGACATTTCTTGCCGCATCGTTTCGCGCGCTTCGAGTTCCGTTTTGCCTTGACATATTTGTCTATCAAACATCTCGCCAATACCGCAAATATCATCAGAAGTTCTCTCGGCTGTATTCCGAATACCTAATATCAAATAAGCAGGCTCGCCTATCATACGAGCGGTGTTTGCAAGCGCAATCACATCGCGTAGGAATTCAGCTTTTTCTGAATTTTTCCAATACTCTATAAACGCCTTGCGATCACGCAATAGCGTTTCTTCGTATTGATCGGACTTGATAAATAAATCGAAATTGAAGTCAGGCATATATCAATCTCGTGAACGCTCTTCCAACTCCGCCCAGCGGGCGGCGACGCCAACCCATTCCATTTTGGCGGGGTCGCTGATTTCCTGAACGAAAGGTTTGTTCTTATCCTTCAAATTGCGGTTGAGAGTGTAAACAATCCGCCAATTCCAGGGACCATATAAGATTTGCGGCTTTCCCTGCGCCGTTTTGTCCTTGCCCGCTTCGCGGCGCTGCTTTTCAGCCTCCGCATACAAGGCATGGTTTTCGAGCAATTTGCGGATGATGGATTTTCGTTTTTCCTTCTCGATTTCGGTCAGCAATCGCACTTTGAGGTCTCTTGCGCGACCAAAGGTCTTCCAGCCGAGCGGCTGACCCAAGAAGGAAAAGACGTTTTTTTTACGTTTGTTGCCATGCTCATCCCACCAAGTCAAACCTTTGGCGGCTTTTTCCGCTTTTTCTGCGTCCTGCGCTGCTTTGGCAAGCGGGTATTTCTCTGTGACCAAAACCATGCCGCCGCTGAGGTGAATATCGGGGTGACCGCCTGTATATTTCTGCAAGTCTTCATTTACCTGCCAGGCGAATTCCACCAGTTCATCCCATGAGCCAACAAAGAAAAGATCATCGCCACCAGAGTAGATGGCGTACAACCTGTCTCTGTGTTCCTTGTTCCGTGTTTCCGCTATCTTGCCTACCCAGCCCTCGAAGAACAGGCTGATGGCAAAACTCAGCGAAGCGATCCGTGAGAGGGTGGCGTCATTGCCTAGCCCATCGGCAAAGAGTTTTCCCAAGTCATCTATATCAGCACGGAAAACGCCTAGGCGGGTGATGCCCTGCGAGTCTTTTGCCAGCTTCTCGAACGGTTTAATGTCGCCCGCTTTGAGCGCTTCGCCATCGTTGGTGGTATACGGCTCGGAAAGTTTGGGAGTGACATTGACCAGCAGGTGGCGAATCAGCGTCGCGGAGGATTGGGCTTTTTGCGATTCACCGAAAGCGTCATCGCTCAATGCCCATACCAGAGAAGCCTCTTTCGGAACATCCGCCAGTTTTTCGCAGGGATAAACATCAAAGCCTAAATGATTTAGAACCTCGCGCCACTCTCCTCCGCGCATCTCGGCTTTGACAGGCGCAACCGATGTGGGGCGTTTGAGCAGTCTCCACGAAACGAATCTGGCATCGCGCAGCCTGCGCCCCAAATCTTCATAAGAAAGGCAAGCCGCGCACTTTCCTTTATCCTTTTCATCCTGCGTATTCTGTTCGACCGGGTTGAATTCCCTTCCGCATACTACGCACTGCGTTTCTTCGTTCCCGCCGTGTCCCTGTGGTGTGAACAAAACGGCTAATTCACTCTCCTCCAGTTCGATAAATCGGCGGTTTTTCACTACCGCTACCTGCCGCGCCAGTTCGCCCCATTTCGCGCTCAATGGATGGGGCTTGTTCTTGTCGCTTGGGCGCATAAAATCTTTGGCTTGAAGTGGAATGCCTGCTACCGCCACATACAAATCGCCTTGATGATGTTTGTAGAGGATGCGGCTCAATTTTTGGTTTGCATTCTTCAACTTATCTTTATCGCTTGCCCGCGCCAGAATGTAGAAATTTCCGCCGCCGCCGTAAATCAGGTTGGTGTAGGGCAGTTCCAACTCGCGCAGGACAAAGCGCGCCGCCGTCTCGGTCAACGCTTGCAGGTAAAACGAGCGTCCGCGCAGGGCAGAGGTTGCGCCTTTGTTTGTAATGGTGTAAATAAAATCCTGCACGCCCGAAATATCGCCGCCTACCAGCAAGGCGGCAGGTTGCGCGAGAAGTTCTGCGTCCCCTGCGGCGGCTTTTCTTTGAAAATCGCGGGCGACTGCGCCGAGCAGGGAATCCACCTCGCCTTCGTTGCGTTCGCAAAGGCACGTCGCCAGCGCAGCAGTCATGCGCGAATGGTCATACAATGAAACATCGGGAATGTTGTAATAAAAAGCGGACGGCACACACCAGGTATATCTTTGCATCGCCGCAAGAACGTTTTCGAGGTAGGTTTCGCTGTCCACGCTGTCTTTTTTGATTGCCGCCTCAAAAGCCAGGCGAAGTTCATCATATCGGTCGCGGGCTGTAGCAGGCTCAGGTTTTTTATCCGATTCGATATATTTCCCAATAGCATCGAGAGACAGGGGCGCAAGCGGAAGGTAATGCTCCGCTGTCCGCTTGTTGCTGCTCAAAGTCACGCGGTCGAAAATGGAAATCAACTGCGTGGGAGGTTTTTTCGTTTTGTATTGTGCTGCTTCATCCGAGCGTTCGCCCGCGCTCAACTTGTCTGCCAGCGCCACTAACTTGCTGAGGAATTTATCCCCAGCCTCCAATTTTTCGGGCTTGTGATGATACGCGCCTGCCAATGCCGCACCTCTGTAACTTTGCGGAACTAAATCTGCCACGCGGATGGACCAGGCGGCATGAACAGGCTGTCCGCTGTTGCGGGCGTCTTGCGGCGGATTCCATGGGTCATCTTTGGCGCGCTGCTCCACCTTTCCCACATCATGCAACAACCCTGCCAAAGCAGCCATCAAAACTTTTTCTTCCATGCAGCCTCCTTGTTTCAAATAAGTATGCTTCCCAAGTCCGCCCTTTGACCTCCCGCTGTATGGGAAACAGTATGTCAAGTCTATTCGTATGACGCTGTTTTGTCATGCGTAATTTCACGCAACTTTTACTGTCCCCGATAAGTAGAAAAATATAAGCTCAATAATCGAATTAACCGTGCCTGATTCATATCTTCTGCCTCCCAATGGTCTTCTGCCTTTCGGTAAACGGAACGCAGGTGTTGCTCCACAGTACGCAGTGAAACTGAAAGCCGCTCTGCAATATCGGTTTGATTCAAGCCTTCTTGCACCAATAATAAGACGATAGATAACTCCGAGGGAGTCAGTTTGGTTAATACAAAAATACGAGCAACATCCCATTGTTCGCGCAAGCGGAAATCGCTCAACTGTTTTGCCGCCGTAAAAGGGTCATCCACACTTCGTAGAACATCAAACACGGGGGATAGTCTTCCCCAGGCAATGATGGGAATGGGGATTAGCCTTGCCCATTCATCCCCGCTGGCATGAAGATTTCCTGACTCTTCCAGCTCTGGGTGAGAAGCGATATGCCAAAGATATATGCCAAAGATTGTCCTGGTCATCAAACAGGATTTGCGCCACTGCCATGCCGAATACAGTCAAGGTGCGCCGCCCGCCTGCAATTAACAAATGGATCGCTCGATCCTGCATTTTCATGGCGCGTACTGTGGAGTACAACATTTGAAAAGCGACCTCCACCTGCTCAGGAGATGTGACATCCGCCAGAGGCTTTCCATCCTTTTCCAACTGAAGATATTCAAGGTTGATGTCGGGGTAGCTGCTGGGAAAAAGCTCTTCAAGCAGCAGGAGCGCCTTCTGTGTCTCAGAGCGTTCTCTTGAAGCGTGAACAACTACAACTTTGTCCAGCATTTCTCCACGCTGGCGCAAGCAGTCCACAGCCAGCGTGACTAATTGCGGCTTACTGCCTAAAGTTACAACAAGTATTGAAGATTCTTTTTCCATAAGGTTGACTTGATTCCCAAAACAAATACCGCCTGTGCAAATCAATTTGCGCAGGCGGTAGGATTATGCTATCATCACCCCAACCGCTACGCGCTTGAATCGCGTAGTTCTATAAAAAGCCTCGCGGGTTCCAGCCGCGGGGTTTCTTTGTTAAGTATACCAGAGGGACAGATT
>JAIFKY010000262.1 GCA_020049345.1 Anaerolinea sp. | reverse complement strand
GCGCGATCAATCTTTCGCGCAAGACGCTTTCGACCATCAAACAAAATTTGTTCTGGGCGTTTATCTACAATATTATTTTGATCCCTGCCGCCGCGCTTGGATATTTGAACCCGATGCTTGCCGCTGGCGCGATGGCGTTCAGCAGTGTCTTCGTGGTGACGAATAGTTTGCGATTGCGTGGACAGAAGATTTGATTAGGGACTAGGTAATTAGGGAATAGTTCCCTAATCCCTAATCACCTAATTACCTGTTTACCAACCAAAAGGAAAACTTTAACATGAAGAAACTTACCACTCTCTTTATTGCCGTAATGATCTTATTGACCGCCTGTGCCCCGAAACAAAGCGGACCCGCCAAAGCCGAACTGCCTGCTGGCAAAGCATACGCCGAAGGCAAAGAAATTTACTTTGTTCACACCGAAGCGTCTGACGCTGGTGTTGCCGAAAAATTGACTGGCATGATGAAGTCGCCTGTAATTCTTGTGCCTTCACTTGCGAATGTGCCCGACGAATCATTGGCGAACGTGTATGTCTTTACTAATGGATTAAAGGGTTCTGGACCTTTCGGCTTTCAACCCGATGTCTTTGACAATCCTCCTGGCACCGATGGCTATTCTCCGCTGCGCCGCTTGAATGTAATCGCATGGGCTGATGAAACCAAAGCCCGCGAACTTAAATCCGCTGCCGAGGTGTTGGATGCGGAAACCGCTGGCGAAATCACCATCGAACAGCCTGGTGTGGTCATCAATATGCCGTTCGTTGTTTGGGATGGCGGCAAGAGGTAATTCCAGAGAGTGACTTTTGTTCATCCACAGATTTAGCGGATAATGTTTTTCATGCTGGAATTACTAATACATCGTTGTCATATCCTCAAAACTGCTCTATACTATCGTCATCCTAACTATTGGCAGAGAAAATATGGATATAACAACAATTGGTCGCTATCAAGTTGAAAAAGAATTGGCGCAAGGCGGAATGGGACTTATTTATTTGGCGCGTGACCCATATATCCAGCGTCAGGTCGTTGTCAAAGTTTTGATGTACAGCCGCACCCTGGATGAAGTCTACCGCGACTTTTTTCAGCAGGAAGCCGAGTTGATCGCCGCGCTGGAACACCCATGTATTGTTCCCATTTATGATTTTGGCTGGCATGGACAACAACCCTACATTGTCATGCGCTATATGGCGGGCGGTTCCCTTGCAGACAAACTGGAAAAAGAGGAAATTAAGCAAACCCAAATCGCGCATATATTCAAACGTATCGCCGAAGCATTGGATGCCGCTCATGCGCGCAAGATTATCCACCGTGATGTGAAGCCTTCCAATTTTCTGTTTGATTCAACGGGTGAGATTTTTCTTTCCGATTTTGGCATTGCCAAATCCAAGGCGTTTACAGATGATGAAGGCAGTTGGCTGGTTGGCACGCCTGCCTACATGAGCCCTGAACAGGTTCTGGGCAACCCAATGGACGGACGAGCCGATATTTACGCGCTTGGCATTGTCTTGTATCGTTTATTGTCGGGACAATTACCTTTTTCAAATGATTCAGTCACTGCGCTGATCAATTCTCATGTAGACCTTCCCGTTCCTGATATCCGCGCGATAAAACATAACATCCCTGCGGTCTGGCAGGAAGTAGTTGGCAAAGCCATGGCAAAAGATCCCAATGACCGTTATTCCACCGCCGCAGACTTTGCCCGTGACGTAACCGAAGTGGTCTCAGGTAAATGGTATTTGAGAAAGTTGTAAGAGCGCAAACTCCAGCCCCATCAAAGACCTTGTTGCTAAAACCAGCAAGGTCTTCTTATTTGTCACCCACCAACCTACCAATTTACCAATCAATCACCCTGGAGCATAAATGAAAAAAGGAATTCTGTACGGTGTCGGGGCATACGTGTTTTGGGGCTTCTTTCCCATCTACTGGAAACTTCTTCACCACGTATCGGCGCTTCAAATCATTGGACATCGCATCGTCTGGTCTTTTCTTCTCTTGTTTGCGATCATCCTTATTACCAAACAATGGACTGAACTTCGCTCATCCTTAAACGCCAAGACCTTGCAAATTTATGCCATCGCCGCGCTGCTTGTCGGTGCGAACTGGCTGATCTATGTATGGGCAGTCAATGCCGGCTTTATTATTGAAACCAGCCTTGGATATTTTATTAACCCGTTGTTGAGTGTTTTGTTGGGCGTCATCTTTTTCAAAGAGCGGCTGCGCATCGCCCAATGGATTCCGGTTATTCTCGCCGCGCTCGGCGTGGCGTATCTCACCTATGTTTACGGACGTCTGCCTTACATTGCGCTATCCCTTGCATTTTCCTTTGGCTTATATGGACTGGTCAAAAAACTTTCGCCGCTCGGCTCGCTCTACGGTTTGACCATCGAAACAGGCATCCTCTTTCTTCCCGCAATTGGCTACCTTATTTTTACCGAAGCCAACAATACCGCCGCCTTCCTTCACACAGGCATCACCTCAGACTTGCTTATGGTGGGTGCGGGACTTGTGACCACTGTTCCCCTGCTCATGTTTGCCTCTGCCGCGCGTTCCATTCCGCTTTGGGTTGTGGGATTGCTTCAATACATTACGCCAACCATCCAATTCGTGATCGGCATACTGATTTACAAGGAGCCATTCAGTCACAATCAACTGATCGGCTTCGGCATTGTCTGGATTGCGCTTATCGTTTTCCTTGTTGAAAACTACCTCGCCAACCGCGCGCCCGTTGAGCCGCTTCCAGAAATGGGGGAGGGATAAAGGAAAATACTCTTTTGGTCTGGGCGCTGACGAAAAATGCGACAGGGTCATTGATGATACAGCAGGGCGTTTCCTGCAACTTTGGGATAAAATTATCAACAGATATAAAAAAATTATGCTAAAGCGAGGCTGCAATGATTAACAAGAAAAAAGGTGTCATTGGTATTCTAACCGGGGGCGGCGATGTGCCGGGATTAAATCCCGCTATTCGCGCGGTGACGATTCGTGCTTTACGCGAAGGCTATCAAGTCATTGGCTTCCGTCGCGGTTGGGGCGGGCTGGTGGACGTTATCCGCGATAAGGGTGCCGATAACAGCAATAATTTTCAATATTTGACAGAAGAGATCGTGAACCGCGCAGGGCGCACAGGCGGCACATTTCTACATTCTTCGCGCACAAACCCGGCCAAGGTCAAAAAAGACAGCGTGCCGGAACATTTGCGCGACAAGTATAACGAAGAGAAGAACGACCTGACCCCCGAAGTGCTCAAGAATCTCGATTTTCTTGGCGTTGATTACATGATCCCCATCGGCGGTGACGATACGCTCAGCTATGGCGTGCGTCTCTATCAGGAGGGCTTCAAAGTTGTCGCCATTCCCAAGACTATGGATAATGACGTGCCGGGCACCGATTATTGCATCGGCTTTAGCACCTGCGTCACCCGCACCATCTCATTGGTTAACAATCTGCGCACCATTGCCGGTTCGCATGAACGCTTTTTGGTTCTCGAAGTGTTCGGACGTTATGCCGGCTTCACTGCCATGCTTCCCACCATGGCAGGCGCCGCAAATCGCTGTGTTATCCCTGAATTCAAATTCAACATCGAACACCTGACCGAATTGATGGTCAAAGACCGCAACTCCAACCCCAGCCGTTATTCCGTCCTGTTGATTTCGGAAGGCGCCATGTACGAAGGCGGTGAGATGGTCTTCAAGGACCGCTCCACTGATGCCTATGGTCATGCCAAACTCGGCGGCATTGGCGATCTGGTTTCCGAGCAGATCAAAGAACATTCTGCGAAGTTCAACAACGGCAAGTCCATTGATGTAATCAACCAGAAACTTGGCTACATGGTACGCGGCGGCGACCCGGATGCGATTGATTCGATCGTTCCGATGGCATTTGGCAACCTTGCGCTTGATCTTGTCCTCGGCGGCATTCACGGCAGGCTGGTGGTTTTGAAGAACGGGCGCTATGACAATATGCCCCTCGATATTTTGACCTCAACCAAAAAACTTGTGGATGTGAATCGCTTTTATGATGTTGGCCGTTATCGTCCGAAGTACGAAAACTTCGAAATGAAGCCGCTGTTCATCATGACCAGCGAGGTATAAAGGAATGTAAGTGACAGTCACTTCGCAAGTGACTGTCACTTTTTTACAAGGCACATTATCGGTTGTTCGACTTGATTTGAGTCTAAATTTTAGTAATAGGAGAGTACCAAATGAATTTTGCAATGTGGAAGAAAGCGTTAAATGTAATCCCCGAAGTGTCAAAAGAAGAATGGGATGGGCTTGATCTCATCTCACGCTGGTTGATCTCCACCCGCGCCGCGGTGTTGGTGATGACCTTTATCTCAGCCGCGCTTGCCGGACTTTTTGCCTGGCGCGACGGCTCTTTCAGTTTTATCCCGTGGATAGCCCTGGTCTTTGGGCTGATCATGGCGCACGCCAGCAACAACATCTTTAACGACTACACTGACTTTGTACGCGGCGTGGATAAGGACAACTACTACCGCACCATGTATGGCGCGCAGCCCATCGCCTCTGGGTTGATGACCAAACGTCAGCACCTGACCTATTTTGCGGTGACGGGTATTCTCGCGCTCGTGGCGGGACTGTACCTGATCTTCATCAACGCCAACGACCCGACGATCTGGATTCTGCTTGCCGCTGGGGCATTCTTTGTGCTGTTCTACACTTGGCCGCTCAAGGGACTTGGTCTTGGCGAGATCGCAGTGCTTTTGGTTTGGGGACCGCTCATGATCGGCGGCGGATATTATGTGCTGACCCACCACTGGAATTGGTCAGTTGCCGTTGCCAGCCTTCCCTACGTCTTGGGCGTCACGACAGTCATCTTCGGCAAGCACATTGACAAGATTGGTGTGGATACCGCCAAGAAGATTCACACCCTGCCTGTGGTCATCGGCGAAAAAGCCGCGCGCTACGCAGTGATGGCGATGATGGTTTTGCCGTATTTATTCACGGGCTACTTGATCCTCTCGAAGTTTTTTACGCCAGTCATGTTGATTGTCCTCTTTGCCCTGCCCGCCCTGCGCGAAAGCCTCCCGCCTTTGACCAAGCCCAAACCTGAAACCCGTCCCGAAGGCTTTCCCGACGGACAAGGTGGCTGGCCGCTCTACTTTGCGCCCATCGCCTTCCGCAACAACCGCTCCTTTGGATCGCTCTTCATGTTGGGTTTACTGGTTGATGTGGCGCTAAGAATTTTCGTCCCGACATTCTGGCGATAAAATTTATCCTAAACTTCGGAAGTCTCAAAGACTTCCGAAGTTTTTATTCTTTGCCATCCCCGCCGAATCCTACAAAAGTGCTTTATTACACAAAACAGTTGTATAATCCCGAACGTTCGCTTTATTCAGCGGCGTTTGTCATAATGCCTGTTTGGTAAATAGACCACAAAGCCTCAAAACACAGAGGCACAAAGTATTTTTACGGCTTCGTGGCGAAAATTTCCAGGCAGGTTCCAATATTTGCTCAAGGAGAAGGTTATGCACATCAACTTTGCCATGTGGCGAAAAGCCTCATGGGAACTCATCAAAATGGACGACAAGAAAGAGTGGGAAGCGCTCGATGTTGTCTCCAAGTGGCTGATCGCCACCCGTTCCGCAGTGACCACCGTTACAATTTACTCCTGCATTATCGCGGGATTCCTCGCCTGGCGCGACGGATATTTTTCATGGCTCCCGTGGTTGATCGTGACCCTCGGACTGTTCATCGCCCACGGCACGAATAACCTGCTCAACGATTACACCGATTTCTCGCGCGGCGTGGATAAGGATAACTATTTCCGCACGCAGTACGGCGTGCATCCGCTGGTGCAGAAGTTTTGGACGACAAACATTCAGATCAAGTGGTTTATCGTCAGCGGCGTGCTTGCCACGCTTTCTGGCATATTCGCATTGTTTTACACAAACTTCAACCCATATATTATTGGTGTGTTCGCGCTGGGCGCCATTGTCCTGCTTTTCTACACCTGGCCCTTCAAATATTGGGGCATCGGCGAATTATCCATTTTCCTAATTTGGGGGCCGATTATGATCGGCAGTGTGTATGTTGTGCTTGCTCTCGGCAATGACGGCAACCTCTCTAACGTCTTCAAAGTTGCATTGGCGGGCGTTCCCTTTGGCTTGAGTGTTGCCAGTATTAACATCGGCAAGCATATTGACATTGGCGGGCGTTCCCTTTGGCTTGAGTGTTGCCAGTATTAACATCGGCAAGCATATTGACAAAATGAACGACGACAAGAAAAAGGGCGTCGGCACATTCCCCGTGCGCGTTGGTCAAACTTTTGCGCGCTATGTGAATATCCTTTCCATTGTCGTGGCATACGGAGTTATTTTCTATCTCGTTGCCACAGGTTATTTTTCCACCTTAATGCTACTGATTGTCTTTGCATTGCAGCGCGCCATGTATGCCGTTGCAGTGTTAAGCAAGCCGCGCCCCGAAGGTCCGCCCGTAGGTTTTGAAGCCTTCTGGCCTATGTGGTTCTCTGGCTTCTGTTTTTATCACAACCGCATGTTTGGCGGACTTTTCATCCTCGGCATTTTTCTCGATACCGTTGCCCGTAAATTTGAAACCTCCCTGCCAATTGAGATCAACTGGCTCGGAGCCATCGCCATTGGTATTGGCTTGGTTTATGCAGGCGTTCAAATGTTGATGGCGAAGTCGAAGGCAAAACAAACAGCGTAAAAAGTAAAAGGTAAAAAGTGAGAAGTAAAAAGGCTCCGAGAGATCGGGGCCTTTTTTTACTTCTCACTTCTCACTTATTACCAAGTCTTCCACCTCCAGCCACTCCTCTTCCCCAGCCAGCACACCAGCCGCAATCTTTCCCTCTGGTGTGAATGCGGCATATTGATTGTCGATCCAGATGATGACTCCCAGCGGCCGCGAAGTATTTGGGCTCACAGGCGATTCGAACACGAGAGCATCATCCACGTACCAGACAGTGCGCTTCGCATCCCACTCGATCCTGTATCTGTGCCATTGGGTTGTGTCCACGCTGACAGCGGATGAATCTTCGTTAATAACTTTGCTTAATAATTTTCTGGTCATCTTGCGCGAAAACGGTAGCGCAAGCCCCGCAGGAATCAACAGCGGGTGAAATTTGGGCGAGCGGAATGTTTGCGCTAAAAAACCCTGCGCGGGTTTATCATCTGTAAATGACAGGTAATTTTGCGGCGATGCAAAAAAGAACCAGACCGCATTTGGCAGCGCAGGCAATCGGAATGGGTTGCCGCCGAACCCAAGCGACAGCCCAAATGGATCATTCCACAACCCAAAGCCCCAAGTCCCAGCGGCGGAAATGTTTGAGATTTTTGCACGCAGGCTGAGGCGTAGACTCTGATGCGGAAACCGATGTCGGGGAAGTTGGGAATAGTCATCGAGTTGCGCATCCCGATAGCCAGAAGAATCCCCTTTCTGTATTCCCAATCTCCAACCATTTTCAGTTGCTTGAACACTCGCGTTTCGCGTTGATCTTGCCTTCATTCCCGTCAATTCCTATTTACCATCCAAATACCAAACAGGATCACCACGCCGCCCAGCACCGAAACGAGTGTAACTTTTTCATTCAAAACGTACGAGGCTACCACCATGCTGGTTAGCGGTTCAATAAAAAGGAACGCGCCCGTTTGCGCGGCTGGCAGTTGACCAAGCGCGTCGAACCAGGCAATATATGCCAGACCCGTGGTGAAAATGCCGAGGAAGATCAACGCCATCCAGCCGCGTGAATTAATTTGCGGAATTTCAACGTAGTTTTTGCCCGCGAAGAATACCACCGACGTGAACAGCCAGCCAAGGATCATCACCCAAAATGTCATGCGCGTGGACGGGTGATCCTTTAACCCGCGCCGCGAAAGGATGGAGAACACCGCCCAATTGACCGCGCTGATGAGGATTAGAAAATCGCCGTAGGAGCCAAACTTGCCAATGGCAAGCGCGGAAAGGTCGCCTTTGCTGACCACCGCCAGCACGCCAATCATGGCCAGCACAATGCCCGATGATTGCAGAAGGTTAAGTTTTTCCTTCAAGACCATCCAGCCCAATATGGCAATGAACGCGGGAGATGTGGCGACGATCCACGCGGTGGTTGTGGCTTGCGCTGTTTGCAACCCATTGGATTGCAGCCACTGATGGAATGAAATTCCCAAAAAGCCAAGCAGTGCAAAATACCACCACTCGTTGCCCTTGGGAAACGCAAATTGTTTGCGAATAACAACCGCAAAAAGAATTAACGGAATGCCCATCGCAAAACGGACCCACACAACTGTGGTGGGGGAGATTTGCCCCACGGCAATTTTTGTGGCGATGAATGAGCCGCCCCAGACGACAACCGCGAACAGGGCTTCAAGATAGGGAATGAATTTTTTTGTCATGCCGTGATTATAATAGGTAGGGATAACCCTTGCGGTTATTCCCAAATACACCGAGCGCTTGATCTTGTGGGGGGGGCAAAAGGTTTATCCACAGATTCTCTACCGTGCATTTCGTAAATTTATGTCGTTGCGAGCCGCCGATCTTGTTCTCAGGCGGCGTGGCAACCTAACATTCCACACAACGGAGATTGCTTCGCCCTATCGGGCTTGCAACGATATTTATACGGTAGAGAATCCACAGAGATTTTTTAATGCTTTTTTCTCAGAGACTGTTTAATAACTTCACCACGAAGTCACCAAGACACAAAGCCACAAAGTTTTTTCCCTTCGAGTCTTTGAGACTTCGTGCCCTTGTGGTCAAAAAGCGGGATTATTAAACAATCTCTCAGTGATCTCTGTGGTGAATGGTTTCTTATTAAATACAGGGCGAAGGGGCAAGCCCTTTTTTCATCGGGTATAATTGCCCTTCGGAGGCAACACTTTATGGAAATTACCTGGTACGGACATTCCTGTTTTCGGCTCACGGAGAGAAACTTTGTCAACGTGGTCACCGATCCTTATGATAATACTGTTGTCGGCTACGACGCGCTAAAACTAAAAGCCGAGATCGTCACCGTCAGCCACAATGCGCCCGGTCACAACAACAGCGATGCGATTAAAGGTTCCACACACGTGTTGACAGGCCCCGGCGAATTTGAAATCGGCGGCGTATTCATCACAGCGGTTCAAACAGACAACGGCAAAAAGTCGAAGGATAAAGTTCGCAATACGGTTTACGTCTTTGATTACGACGGCATCACCGTGGCGCACCTCGGCGACTTACAGCAGATTCCCACGCAAAGCGAGATCGAACTGCTTGGCACTGTCAACGTGGCGCTCGTGCCGGTCGGCGGCGGCAACAGCCTCAACGCCGCGAAGGCTGCCGAAATTGTCAGCATGTTGGAGCCAAACCTGGTCATCCCCATGCACTACGCCACGCCCGATTCGAAAATAAAATTGGACGACCTCAATAAATTCATCAAAGAAATGGGCTTAAGCAAACCGGAAGCGCAAGCCTCACTCAAAGTCTCGCGCACCAGCCTGCCCTCAGAAACACACGTTGTCGTTTTGGACTATCAAAAAGGTTAATCACATGTCGGTCAAAGTAATTATGACCTGGGATATTACCCCGGAGCGCGATCAGGAATATTTTGAATTCGTGGTCGGCGAATTCGTGCCTGGCGTGCAAAGGCTTGGCTTACAGCCCACTGAAGCATGGGCAACCATTTATGGAGCCTATCCGCAAATTCAAGTTGGCTTAATTGCCGCCGATTTACCCCAGGCGCGCCGCATTCTCGCCTCGGCTGATTGGGCGCTCTTGCAGGAACGACTCTTTGGTTACGTAAAAAATTATTCATACAAGATCGTCCCCGCCCGCGCTGGGTTTCAGTTCTAAAGAGACTTCCGAAGTCTCTTTTGTGCGCCTATGAATTCACAGACATCTAAAAAGACTTCCGAAGTCTTTGTTTATTTTTGGCCGTGGTTTTTCTTTGCCACGGCTTTTGAGTCTCTGCTTGCCGCGCTGCTGCTTTTGCTCATCCCCTCTGAAAGCGGGCTTTCCCTTGCGCGCCTCGGCTTGCTTGGCATTCTGGCTCTTTTCTTTTTTGCGGCAATTTATAGCGGATTGATTTCCCGCCGCGACACATCCCGTTTTGATTGGATGACGCGCGCGCCCGTTATTTTTTCCTTCGCGCTGCTTTCCCTCGCCTGCGGCCTGATCCTGTTTCTTTTGCGTTATCTCAACCCTGAGAGACTCCTGCCTTATTATGCGCGCCTGAGTCCGCTGCTTTGGTACTTTTTTATCATTGGGTTTCAATCTGTAATTTTCCTGACCCTCATCAAAAACGGATTTCACCCGCAGGCGTTTTCAAAACGCAAACCAGTTTACATCTCTGCGCTGATAGCCTTCTGCCTTCTACTTTCTATTTTCATCTTCGTCGCCATCACCAAAATCGGCATCACCCCCGACACTGCCTACTGGGGCGAACCCGGCGTAGCCATCCTCGGCTGGCAATTTGTTCTTTCCATTCTTGTAGGTTGCGCCGTCCTCATCCACGTAACACGCGCCACGCAACACGCAACACGCTATATTCCCTTTGCCATCTACCTCACCGCCGTTGCCCTCTGGCTCACCGTCCCCGCGCGTGTTTTGCAAAATAGTTTTTACGCGCCCATCACCCCGCCCGCTAACATGCCATTCCCATATTCTGATGCGGGATTTTACGACTCGCTCGCTCAAAGCCTGTTGATCGGCGCAAACTATTTTGGCGGCATCCCGCCCCGCCCGTTTTATGTGATCTTTCTCGCCATCCTGCATTTTTTCTTTGGACAAAACTATCCCGCCATCATCGCCGCGCAGACTTTTGCGCTGGCGTTTTTTCCTGTTGCGCTCTATTTTCTTGCAAAGAAACTGCACTCTCCTGCCGCTGGCGTGACGGTTGCCTTGTTTGCCATTTTTCGTGAATTGACAGGGTTGTGGATTTCATCCAACACCCGCGTGGCGAACTCCAAAATATTTACCACCGACTTTCCCACCGCAATGGCTCTGGCTGTTTTGTGCCTTGTCTTGATCTGGTGGCTGGAACGGCGCGATCTAAAATCCACGCTGTTTGCCGGCGGCTTTTTTGGACTCGTGCTTTTGTTCCGCACCCAATCGTTGCTTGTTCTGCCTGTGGTTTTTGTGTTGGCGTGGTTTGTCTATCAACGAAAACCCAAAGAGTGGATTGTGTCAGGCGTTATCTTTGCGGCCGTGTTGATGTTAACCGTTTTGCCGTGGTTGACTCACAACTACACCGTGATCGGCCAATTCGCATTTGATGATCCGCGCCAGTCAGCGGTCATCTACAGCCAGTATTCATTTTCAGGAAACCTGGACCTGAGCCAGTTCAACCCCGAAACAGACAGCGTCGGCCAGCGCATTGTCTCATTCACATTTGCAAACCCTGCCTACGTGGCGGGATTTATCGCCACCCATATTTTGAATACTGAAATCGGCGGCTTGCTTGCGCTTCCGCTGATCGAAAAATTTGAAAGCCTGTTTGCGCCTGTGAATTTATATTGGGTCGCGTGGGATGGAACCCTCGCCTGGTACAACCTTGTGCTGATCATTTTTTATCTCGCCATCATCGCCGTGGGCGTGGGCGCAGCGTGGCGGCGCACAGGCTGGATCGGCTTCCTGCCGCTTGCCGTCAATTTGGGATACGCGCTTGCAAACGGCATTTCGCGCTTCTCCAGTTGGCGTTACAACCTGCCTGTGGACTGGGTTATTTATTTTTACTTTGCCATTGGAGCAATTGAAATTTTAGGCGGCGTCACGCTTTTGTTTGGCGCGAAATTTGAAAAAATATTTTCCGCGCGCACTTTGCCTGAGACAAAACCAATCACGCTTCGAGATTTTCGCCCGCAGTACGCTTTTATCTTGCTGGCTTTTATTTTTGCCGGCTCGCTTCCGTGGCTGGCAAAGGGAGTTTCCCAACCCCGTTACATGGCTTCGCAAGAACAATTGATTTCAAAACTTGAATCAAGCGGCTATGCCGGTGAAGAAATTCGCGTTTTTCTTTCACAACCCAAGGCAGTTCTTTTGGAGGGGCGCATGTTATATCCGCGTTTGTATCATCGCGGCGACGGCATGTCTTCGGCCAATCCGTGGGCGGCGTACAAGGTCAGGGAATTTTCACGCATCGGTTTTATTTTGATCAACAGTCAGCGCAGCGATTTGATCTTCCTCACAAAAGAACCGTTGGATTTTCCGCAAGGCGCGGACTCAATTGTGCTCGCCTGCCAACGCGAAGACTACCTTGATGTCCGCGTAATTGATTTCGGCGTCCGCTCCTACCAAAGCGCACCCCTCTCCCAGCCCTGTTCCGAAAACTAATCCCAATGCCCAACCTCTCCCGCCTCCTCCTAAATTGGTATCAGCAACATGGGCGGACTCTTCCCTGGCGCGATCACCCTGATTCGTATGCCGTTTGGGTGTCAGAGATCATGCTGCAACAAACGCGCGTGGAAACGGTTATTCCCTATTTTGAAAAATGGATGAAGTTATTTCCAGATGTGAGCGCGTTGGCAAATGCGTCCGAGCAGGATGTTTTGAATGCCTGGGAGGGACTTGGGTATTACAGCCGCGCCCGCAATTTACATAAAGCCGCCAAAATAGTCGTGGAAAAATTTAACGGGAATCTGCCGCGTGATCTGATAGATTTACGCAGCCTGCCGGGCATTGGTCGTTACACCGTCGGCGCAATTGCATCCATGGCTTTTGGCATGGACGAGCCGACTCTGGACGGCAATCTGCGCCGCGTTTTTGCCCGCCTGTTTGATGTGAGCGAGTTCGCCGACTCGCCCGCAGGCGAAAAAATATTGTGGGAACTCGCCGCGCAAAATATGCCCAAAGGACAGGCAGGTGATTACAACCAGGCTCTCATGGATTTGGGCGCGACTATTTGTGTCCCAAAAAATCCGCGCTGTTTGCTCTGTCCGCTCATGAAAATATGTGAGTCTCGCAAAAATGGGGTGCAGGATTTCCGCCCTGTGTTGAAGCCGAAGAAAGCAGTTCCGCATCATGTCCATGTGGCGGCGGTCATTATTCAGCGTGGACGTGTTTTGTTGGCGCAGCGCCCATCCAAAGGATTGCTCGGCGGGATGTGGGAATTCCCGAACAGCAGAGTCAACGCCGACCCTGCCAAGGAGTTGATCAAGGTCATTGACGCCGCATACAAGTTGAGGGTTGAGAAAAAGGATGCGCTGGGCGTTATCGAACATGCGTACACCCATTTTAAGGTGACAGTCCATGCCTTTCGCTGTGATTGTGATCCAATTCCCAAAAATAAAAGCCTGAAATGGGTGCGTGTAAGCGAATTAGATAATTACCCGATGGGCAAGGTGGACAGGCAGATTGCGCGTTTGATTGGGTAAGATAACAAAAATGATAATTCGCAGGGTGAATTTTTAGTTATACTGGATGTAAGCCAGTTCATTTTAGGCTTGGGAGATGAGATGATTCCGACCGAGAAGAAGCCTGAAGAAAAAAGTAATTTGTTTCAAAAACTTGCATTGTTGATTCCTGTTTGGGTTCAGATGATAATATGCGCCGGGGCGGTTATGGTTGCGTTTATAAATTCTCCTGTTTTGATCGAGAAATTTTTTGCATCCCCTACCTCCACCCCTATGTTTGCTTCCGCAACTGTTTTGCCCGCTACCGATGCGATGATGACTCAGCCGCCGCCGATTGTTGCTTCGGCTACGCCAACTTTGGTGCCAGGGCAGGATTGGTCGGATGATTGCATTAATAGCGCTGTTTGGAAACCATATCTGGCTGGCGAAACCAGGTCTGAACAATCTCAATGCCATCAGTTATCAGAATGGGGAATAAAAGCGGAGCAGGGTCGGCTTATTTTTGCTTCCAATCGCTATTCCCAACCCCGAGCCAATGAATATGGTATTCTGGCTCCCTGGAATAATTGGCGCGAGGTTGATTTTACGGTTGTGGCTGATCGCCAGGAAAACAGTGAAATATGGTTTGGCTTTTTTGAAGGGGATACGATTGATTCCAATGGAATTGTTTTTGTCATTCAACCCGGTGATGAAATTGATGTGCGTATGATGCCGTATGAAACGGAAGCGGTGAATAATATTGATCTAAAATATGCGGACGGAAAATTTCACCCGCGCATTATTTTTGAGGGCGGCAAGATTGGGGTTTGGGTGGACCAACAGGATATTATTACAAAGTGGCCTGTAAATTTTCAGATCCGCAATATGTTTGTTGGTTATCGCGCCCTGCCCAGCGCAAATTTGAATGTGGCAGTATTTGATTTGAAGTTCAAACCGTAAAATAAAAATCCCCGTTCTTTTATAAGAACGGGGATTTTTTTATTTAAGCCTTGCTCAATGTTACAAATACCATCGGTCTGCGTTTTGTTTCCTGATGCAGGTAACTCTTGATGGTGTTGATTAGGTCTTTTTCACTGCTGAACCCGCCGCCGTTGACCACCTGCATTACACGTTTTCGGACTTCGGGCAGGAGCGTTTCCGCTTCTTCGGGTGAGACAAAGCCACGGGTGAGAATTTCAGGATCGTGCAGCAGTTTGCCCGAACGTTTATCGAGGCTGATGTCGATCAGCAGGATGCCGTTGCGCGCCAGTTGACTGCGTTCCTTCATAATGTCGTGATCAATGTCGCCGATGGATTCGCCGTCAACAAAGACATAGCCGCCGGGGATGCGTTCGCCGAGTTGAATTTTGTTGCCGATCAACTCAACCACCTGACCATTTTCAACGACGATGATATTTTCCTTTTCAACGCCCACTTCTTCTGCCAGTTGGGCGTGGCGCCTTAACATTCGCAGTTCACCGTGAATAGGCATGAAATGTTTGGGGCGCACAAGATTGATCAGCAATTTTTGCTCTTCCTGCGCGGCGTGACCTGAGACATGGATCGGCGCAATCCGATCATCAATTACAGTGGCGCCACGACGCAGGATGCGGTTGACAGTCTTGCTGATGCCTTCTTCATTTCCAGGAATGGGATGCGACGAAAGCACCACCGTGTCGTTGGGCTTGAGATCAAACTGACGGTTGGTTCCGGCTGAAAGCCTGCCAACGATGGACGATGGTTCGCCCTGTGAGCCGGTACACATGATGATCACTTTGTGATCCTGCATGTTCAGCGCCTGTTCAATTGGCACAATGAGTTCATCTGGAATTTCCAGATAGTTTAGTTTGCGCGCAACCTTGATGTTATCCACCATGCTGGGCCCGGCGATTGCCATTTTGCGTCCGCTTTTGATGGCGGCATCGGCAACCTGTTGTACGCGCGAAATCAGCGAGGCGAATGTGGCGACGATGATGCGCCCTTTTGCTTCGGCAAATACTTTGTCGAATGCAGGTCCAATGATTTTCTCAGACGGAGTCCAGCCGGGGCGTTCAGCGTTGGTCGAATCTGACAGGAGCAGATCCACGCCGCGGGCGGCGTATTCGGCGAGTTTTCCAAAGTCTGTGGGCCAGCCGTCCACTGGAGTCTGGTCGAACTTGAAATCGCTCATGTGGATTACCAAACCCGCAGGTGAGGTAATTGCCAGCGAGACCGCATCGGGGATGGAATGACTGACGTGGAAATATTCCACTTTGAATGCGCCGAGGTTGGATGCCTCGCCCGCCTGAATGGTTTTGAAATGCGCCTTGTGCTGGGCATTGTTTCTGTTTAACTTGCCTTCGATCAATCCGCGGGTGAGGGGGGTGGCATAGATCGGCACATTGATTTGTTCGATGAAATGTTGAATCGCGCCAATGTGATCTTCATGCCCGTGGGTGATGATTAGCCCGCGTACGTTACCCGCTTTTTTTGTCAGATATTCGAAATCAGGGATGATGTAATCCACCCCCAGCATATCGTTGTCGGGGAACATAATTCCCGCATCCACAACAATGATGTCGTTGCCGAACTCATACGCCATCATGTTCTTTCCCACTTCGCCCAAGCCCCCGAGCGGGATAATTCTTAATTTACTTTTCTTACTCATGTTTTTTCTGTTTTCCTTTTTTGTTTAATTTAAATAATAATTTCAACCGCCAGAGGCGGATAAGGTCAATTTTGGAATGCGAAGGTTTTGTTTGCCCAACTCAATATAAAAAAAGACCCCTGCCGACTTGTTCGCGAGGGGTAGTTCCGTGCCACATTGCGATTGTTCTCAAAACAAACTGCCGACGTTGCGACAGTGAAAGTCAACTTAATTAAGATGAGTATAGCAGGGCAGGGGTGATTTGTCAAAGCGGATATTTTCAGTCAAATTATGCCCCACTCAAAAAAATTAAACAAACAAGCATGAACTGTAGAAATCAAGAGAAACCAGAAGCGACCCCAGGATAATTTTCAAGGTC
>JAIFKY010000312.1 GCA_020049345.1 Anaerolinea sp. | reverse complement strand
TTAGGCAGTACCGCCAAAACACCTAGCGCGGACCTTTTCTCCCGAACTGCTTTTCGAGATTATCCACCGACAAATGAATCATCGTCGGTCTGCCATGCGGACAGGTGCGCGGAGAATTGCAGGCTTCGAGGTCATTCAACAAGGCGCGTTGTTCTTCGGTCGTCAGAGTTTGTCCGCCTTTGACCGCCAGCCGCTTGCAAACTCGCGCCGCAAGTTTCGCTTCGACTTCCGCCTGCAATGGCGCTTCGTCTTCTTCAAAATCCTCGACCAACGCCCTTAGCGCGGATGATGGGTCGCCGCCCGCAAACAAGGCAGGCATGGCGCGGACTTGGAACGTGTTCGTGCCGAACTCTTCCACTTCAAAGCCGAAGTGATTCAGGAACGGCAATTGCGCAGTCAACGCTTTCGCGGATTGCGGCGGCAGAGTCACCACCTCAGGTGAAAGCAAAGCCTGTGATGGAATACTTTTCTTATCGTGCTGTGCCATCAACTTCTCGAACAAAACCCGTTCATGCGCCGCGTGCTGGTCAATCAAATACAAACCATCTGGTCCCTCGGCGACGATATACGTCGAGCCGATTTGACCGATGAGGCGCAGGAGGGGAACGGCGGCGAAAGTTTCTGAGGGTTGAGAGGCGGAGTAATGAGAAACAAGAAATGAGGAAGAACTTGGAACCTCGTTACTCGTTTCTTGTCCCTCGTTACTTATCCCTCGTAACTCATCACTCGCATCCCCCGCCACACTCCAATCAATCCCCACTTCCCTGTTCTCCGTCGAAGCAGGTCTTGACCCGCCCCACATCTGCGGCGAAACGGAAGCCACGGGCGTGTAAGCCAGCAATGCCTTGCGCGCCGCGCGCTGGACGAAACTAAAAATTTTATCCTGACTCCGAAAGCGGACTTCTGCCTTCGTGGGATGAACATTCACGTCTACATCTTCGGGGGCGATGTCTAAAAATAACGCCGTGAGCGGATAACGTCCCACCATCAGCAGGGTGTGATATGCCTGCAACAGAGCAGCGGTCAACGAAAATTCCTGCACCCAGCGACCATTGACGAAGAATGTGATTTCTTTTCGGTTGGAACGAGTCAACGAAGTGGGGCTGATGAAGCCAGTCAGCGATGTCCGCCCTGAGCCTGTCGAAGGGTCTTCCATATCCATCACTTCGAGCATTTGCTTCGCAACTTCCACGCCGTACAACGCGGCGAGGATTGCGCGTCGGTCGCCGTCGCCTGCGGTTTGCAAAGTGGACTGGTTGCCGTCGGTCACTCTGAAGCGCACGTTCGGATATGCCAGCGCATAGCGTGTGACCAGCGCATCAATCGCGCGTCTTTCGGTCACATCGGTTTTCAAGAATTTCAAACGCGCAGGCACGTTATAAAATAAATTTTCCACGCGCAAAACGGTGCCGACAGGCGCGCCGACTTTTTCCACTTTGCCCGAAATGCCGCCGTCCACTTTTAATCGCGCGCCTTCTTTTGCGGAAGCAATCCGCGAGGTGATGGTCATATTCGAGACAGAGCCAATCGAAGCGAGCGCCTCGCCGCGGAAGCCCAATGTCTGGATGTGGAACAAGTCATCGGACTGAACCAGCTTCGAGGTCGCGTGACGCGCGGCGGCGAGTTCCAATTCATTCGCGGCGATTCCGTGTCCATCATCCGCCACTTCAATCAAAGCCCGCCCCGCATCGGCAATCGAAATGGAAATATTTTTCGCGCCCGCATCCAGCGCGTTTTCGGTTAACTCTTTCACCACAGACGCGGGACGTTCAACAACTTCACCCGCCGCGATTCGCGAGGAGACTTCGGAAGATAAAAGACGAATAGGCATGGGGGCATTATAATCGCGCAATGAAATTTACCACCATTTTTTTCGACCTCGACGACACGCTCTATCCGTCCAACGTGGGCTTGTGGCAGGGCATCAAAAACCGCATGAACGATTACATGCGCGAGCGCATGAACATTCCCGCCGATGAAATTCCCGCACTGCGCGAAAAATATTATCTGCAATATGGCACCACCTTGCACGGCTTGCAAAAACATCACAACATCAATGTGGATGATTTCCTGGCTTATGTGCATGACCTGCCCCTCGGCAATTACCTGACCCCAGACTCTGGTCAACGCTCGGTCATCGCTTCGCTGCCAACCCGCAAGCTGATTTTTACAAATGCAGACATTCCCCACGCTGAAAGAGTCCTCGCCGCCCTCAACCTGCGCGACCTCTTCTCCGCCATCGTGGACGTGAACACCGTCGCGCCGTATTGCAAGCCCATGCCTGAAGCATTCGCAATTGCCATGAAACTCGCAGGCGAAACAGACCCCGCTCGCTGTGTGATGATTGACGACCTGCCGCGCACCACCCGCGCCGCAAAGTCCGCGGGTATGTTTAGCATCTTGTTCGGCGAAACCGCCGCCAACGGCGAAGCGCACGCCAGTTTTTCAAATTGGAATGAGTTGACGAAAATTTTGGAGTCCGCCGCTTAGCCGCTCAGTCGGGGCTAAGCCCCCGACTGAGCAAGGAACAAGAGGAGAAAAATTATGGAAAACAATAAAGCCGTCATCGGCGCGCTTCTTTTTATCATCATGGTCGTTGGGGCAAACTTCGTCATGTACGCCATCGCGCGCGGCGCGGCAAATTCAAAGCAAAAAGGGTTTTGGGAAACCATCGGCAAATCGTTGAACACATCGGTGAAGAAGGATAATTCAATGGATGAGCTTCATCAAAAATTGGTAGAGTTGAAAAAAGACGGGAAGGAATAGGGGGCGCGGTGATGTAGGGGCGACCCGGCGGGTCGCCCCTACATCGGTACCGTTCTTACACAAATCGTACAAAAAATTCAGCAAACGTTAATCCCTGGGTGGTATCTTTTTTTATGTTGAGTAAAAATTGGAGGTAGTTTTGAATAAAACATTAAAGTATATTTTTGTCGTGCTTGTCATAATTGTGGTCGCGCTTGGCTCATTTGCAGGCGGCTTTGTCAGCGGACATCTCCTGCCTTTTGTGAGCATTCCAGGTTTGGACCCGGCCGCGTTCGCGCCGCCCACCACATCCCCTGAGCAACAGTCGGCCACGCCATCAGAATTTCAATCCCTTTTCTCTCCCTTCTGGGAAGCGTGGAATCTTGTCCACGAAAATTATGTAGATCAGCCCGTGGATGATGTGGCGCTCATGCGCGGCGCGATCAGCGGCATGATGAACGCCCTCGGCGACCAGCACTCAACCTACATGGATCCCAAAACTTTTGCCGAAGCCAATTCCAGTCTTGCGGGTGAATATGAAGGCATCGGCGCGTTTGTGGATACCACCGCTGAATACCTGACCATCACCAGCCCCATTCCCGGCTCCCCTGCTGAACGCGCGGGTCTTTTATCAGGCGATCAAATCGTTGCGATTGACGGCGAAGATATGACCGGCATAGACGCGGAAGTGGCGCGCACCAAGGTTCTTGGTCCCGCCAACACGGTTGTTCATCTGACCGTTGCCCGCAAAGACGAAGAGAAGTTACTCGAATTTGATGTGACGCGTGAAAAGATCACCATGAAATCGTCCACCGGCAAAATGCTCGAAAACGATATTGCCTATATTCAGATCACTACTTTTGGCGAAAAAACCACGCCAGAATTACTCGCCGCGCTGAACGAGGTGATGGCGAAAAATCCAAAAGGCGTCATCCTTGATCTGCGTAATAATGGCGGCGGCTATTTGCAAACTGCCGTGGAAGTCACTTCGCAATTCATGGGTGACGGCGTGGTGCTTTATGAGCAATACGGCGATGGCGCTCGTACCACGTACGATGTCCAACCTGGCGGCATGGTAACTGACACGAAAATTCCAATGGTGGTGCTGATCAACGAAGGCTCTGCATCCGCATCTGAGATTGTGGCGGGCGCATTACAAGATACCGGACGCGCCAAACTGGTCGGCGTCACATCCTATGGAAAAGGCTCCGTCCAAAACTGGATTCCCCTCAGCGGCGATAATGGCGCGGTGAGAATCACCATCGCCAAGTGGCTCACGCCAAAAGAACACACCATCCACGAAATTGGGCTTACCCCTGATGTGGTGGTAACAATGACCGAGGAAGATTACAAAGCAAAACGAGACCCGCAATTGGACGCGGCTGTGCAAACCTTGCTGGCAACACTCAACGGAACGCCCATCCCGACTTCAATGCCAACGGACATTCCCGCGCCGTAGCGATTGTTAAAGTTTAATAAGGAGACACCCCATGTTTTTCAGCCCCACCTATCTTATTTACATGATCCCCGCCTTTATACTCATGGCGATCACATCCTGGTATGTCAAATCGGCATATAAAAAATGGAGCCGTGTGCAAACCTCAAGCCGCTTGACAGGCGCGCAAGCCGCGCAGAGATTAATGTCCACGGGCGGCTTATATGGCGTTCAGATTCAAGGCACAGCAGGCAACCTGACAGATCACTACGATCCGCGCAACAAGACTCTCTACCTTTCGCAGGGTGTTGCCAACGTGGCATCTGTGGCATCGGTTGCGATTGCGGCGCATGAACTCGGTCACGCCATGCAGGACGCGGAAGATTATTTCCCGTTGAAATTCCGCGCCGCGCTTGTGCCAATCGTCAACATCGGCTCGAACCTCGGCTGGATATTAATCATGATCGGCTTATTCCTGAACTTTACCCAACTCGCCTGGCTGGGCGTGATCGTCTTTGCCGGCGGAGCGGTATTCGCCCTTGCCACCCTGCCCGTGGAATTTAACGCATCGTCCCGCGCGAAGGAATTGCTCGTGCAAACCGGCATCATCCAGACCGACGAGGAAAGGCGCGGCGTAAACGCCGTACTCAATGCCGCCGCACTGACCTACGTCGCCGGTCTGATCACTGCCATCCTGCAATTGCTGTATTACGTCTCGCTTGTCAGTGGTGACAGACGAAGGTAGGTCACGTTTGCAACGTGACGTCACGCTACAAGCCTGATCTACATAACACATAAAAAAAGAGCAGGCGCAAAACCTGCTCTTTTTTTATGTGTATAATCATCGCAATGAAAAAATTCCTTGTCGTCGTTCTACTCTTTTTGGGAATAGCAGTGGTCGCCCTCAGTTTTAGCGAACTTGAAACCATTCTGGGGACATTGAAACGCGCCCACCTGCAATATTTTTTTCTCGCAGTCATCATTCAATTTATCTGGTTCATCAGTTCAGGCAGGATGTATCAATCCGTCTTCCACCTGCTGGGTGTTCATGAAGACGTGCTGACCCTGAGCCGCATTGCAACCGCCGCAAACTTTATTAATGTCGTCGCGCCCACGGCAGGCATGGGCGGTGTGGCGCTCTTCGCATCCGAAGCTCGCAGGCGCGGACATGCCGCAGGCAAAGTGACGGTAGCCGCGGCGCTCTTCCTCCTGCTCGATCAAGCCTCCTTTTTGGTGGTGCTCTCCCTCGGTTTGATCATCCTCATGCGCCGCAACGACCTCGACGCAAGCGAAATCTCCGCATCCATTTTTCTGTTCGGCATTGCCATCGCCTATGCCTTCGTTCTTTATCTCGGCTATCGCTCCGAGGAAAAACTGGGCAACCTGCTTGGAAAAGCCGCGCGCGGCATCAACCGCTTTGTTAATTTTTTCCGCAAGGGTGAATTCCTCAGCGAAGAACGCGCGCATAAATTCGCCCACGAAGTTGCAGAAGGCTTTTCAGGTCTCACTGAAAAAAAATCCAGCCTCATCCGTCCGATCCTCTGGGGGATTTTGGACAAATGTTTGTTGATGTTGATCCTCACTTTCTCATTCCTTTCCTTCGAAGTACCCTTCACAATTGAAACCATCATCGCCGGTTTTTCAATTTCCTATCTTTTTCTGATCGTATCGCCCACACCTTCGGGCATTGGCATTGTCGAAGGCATCATGCCCATTGCATTAAGTTCGTTGAATGTAAACTGGAGTCAGGCGGTGGTCATCACGCTTGCCTATCGCGCCGTCACATTTTGGATTCCGCTGGCAGTCGGCGCGTGGGCATTCCGCTCGCTGCATACATCCGGCGAACAACCCGCTTGATTATGCTTCAATCATTACTCGACTATTGGAAACGGGATGAAGAAACCGCGCCGAATTTTTCAGCGTGGATGACAACTCCCCCGCGCGCCGCACAAACGCATCCCTTCCCAACCGATCTGCCTGATCCGCTGCGAGATGCATTATCCACCCGCGGCATTTCCTCGCTCTACTCGCACCAACTCTCCGCGTGGATTCACACCCGCGCGCGCAAAAATATCATCCTTGCCACCGGCACCGCCAGCGGAAAAACCCTCGCCTACAACCTGCCCATCCTCGCGGACATGCTCCGCAACCCCGAATCCCGCGCCCTGTATCTCTTCCCCACCAAAGCCCTCGCCCAAGACCAATACTCCAATCTTGAATTTTTTCAATCCAAAATCGCAAATCTAAAATCGTCAATTTATGATGGCGACACCCCACAATCCTCCCGCTCTGCCATTCGCAAAAATGCCCGCATCGTGTTGAGCAATCCCGATATGCTCCACACGGGAATTCTCCCGCACCACTCCAACTGGAGCGACTTCCTCTCGAACCTGAAATTCATCGTCATTGACGAAGCCCACACCTACCGCGGAGTCTTCGGCTCGCACGTCGCCAACGTCATCCGCAGACTGAAACGGGTGGCGAATTTTTACGGCGCACATCCGCAATTCATCCTCGCCTCCGCCACGATTGGAAATCCCAAACAACTCGCTGAAAATTTAATCGAAGAAGATGTTGAATTAATAGACAACGACGGCTCATCTCGCGGTGAACGTCACTTCATCATCTACAATCCGCCCGTCACCGACCCCGCGCTGGGACTTCGCAAAAGCAATCTGCTCGAAAGCGTGCGGATTGCCTCTGATTTACTCAAGCATGATATTCAAAGCGTGGTCTTTGCGCGCACTCGTCGCAGTGTAGAGATTATTTTGACCTATTTACAGGGAGAAGTAAAAAGTAAAAAGGAAAACCCTTCTCACTTCTCACTTTTTACTCCCACTACCTCTCACTCCATCCGCGGCTACCGCTCTGGTTATCTGCCACACCAACGCCGCGAAATCGAACAAGGCTTGCGCGACGGAACGGTAAAAACCGTCGTGGCAACTAATGCCCTCGAACTGGGAATCGACATCGGCGGGCTGGGCGCGGCAGTCATCGTCGGGTATCCGGGGACCATCGCAAGCGTGCGCCAGCAAGCGGGTCGGGCAGGTCGCGGAGATGATCCAGCCGTCTCGATCATGGTCGCGTCGTCCAGTCCGCTGGATCAGTTCCTCGCGCACCATCCAGATTATTTCTTCGGCAGTTCGCCCGAACAGGCTCTGGTCAACCCGAATCATTTGCTCATCCTGTTGGAGCATTTGCGCTGTGCCATGTTCGAACTGCCCTTCCAAAAAGGCGCGGGCTTCGGCAGTCTCTCCGATGAACTGGTGGATGAATACCTTGAGTTCATGGTCGCCAATCAAGACGCGCACTTCTCGAACGAAAAATATTATTGGATGAAAGACCAATATCCCGCCGCAACTATTTCACTGCGCTCCGCGTCGCCGCAAAGCGTTGTATTACAAGCGACCGCAGACGATGGACGACCGACCACAATCGGCACAGTGGACGGCGAAAGCGCCGCGTGGATGGTTCACCCCGGCGCGATCTACATGCACGAAGCGCAGCAATATTTTGTGCAGGAATACAACCTTGAAGAACACATCGCGCAGTTGATCCCCGTTGGACTCGATTACTACACCGAAGCGCAAAGAAAATCCGAGATCGAAGTTATAAATACAATTGAGTCTTCCTTACTTGGCAGGTCAAGTAGAGCGGGCGCTCTTCCCGCTCGTACCGAGACCCAAAGCGTCGGCGAAAAATCTTACGGCGAAATTCAAGTCACCACGCAAGTGGTCGGGTTCAAAAAACTGCGCTGGTTCACCTATGAAAATTTGGGCGAAGAAATGCTGGATATGCCCCCCTCCGAATTACAGACGACTGGCTACTGGCTTTCACTTTCCGAAGAGACTCTCACGCGACTGCGCGACGCTGGGGCTTGGTCCAACGATCCAAACAATTACGGCGCCGATTGGACACGCATCCGCGACCGTGTGCGCGCGCGTGACAAATATCAATGTCAGGTCTGCGGCGCACTCGAAACCGACCCTTCGACCCTTCGACAAGCTCAGGACGGTGCTACGCTCAGGGCGCGCCAACATGATGTACACCACAAGATTCCATTTCGTTCATTCACGTCTGCCGAAGAAGCCAATCGACTCGAAAACCTCACCACCCTTTGCCGAACCTGCCACCAAAAAGTGGAGCAAAATGTCCGCATCCGCAGCGGACTTGCCGGTCTGGGATTCGTCCTCGGCAACCTCGCTCCGCTATTTTTGATGTGCGATCCGCGCGACCTGGGCACGCTTACCGACCCCGCCTGGAAACCCGCCAACGGTCTGCCGTCCGTCATCCTTTACGACCTCGTCCCAGCGGGAATTGGATTCAGCCAGAAACTTTTTGAAATTCATGATGAACTGCTTCAACGCGCGCTTGAACTGGTCAGCGAATGTGAATGCGAAGACGGTTGTCCCTCGTGCGTTGGTCCCGGCGGAGAAAACGGCGTGGGCGGAAAAATGGAAACACTGGAGATTTTGAGAGAATTGGCATTCAACAAATAGCAAATATTAAATAAAAAAAACCCTGCCTTTCGACAGGGTTTTTTTTATTTACAGGTCAAGTGGTGCGAATTACACACCGCTGAGGCTGGAGTTTACTTTGCTGAACACATTGCCGATGATTGGTCCGAGGATCATGAGAGCCGCGATAACGACAATAGCAACTAAAACGAGGATCAGCGCATATTCAACAAGTCCCTGACCTTTTTCTTTGGGGGCAAATAACATAGTGGTTTATCTCCTTTTTTATAAATTTCCCAAGAGGTTTCCTGAGATGCTCTTATTGTACTCGCTCTGCCAAAAAAGACAAGTACCCGACAATAAATTTTCCTAACAGTTATGTTAGCGTTATTCAGGCAAGATTTTTTATTTATGACCAACCAATTGCAGGCAGGTCATGTTACAAACGTGACCGCCTTTTTCTGATCACCCTTTGTGAACCGTTCTGTGGTTAAATTGCGGCATCAAATACCCAATGAAAGATCGGTGGAAAACATGCTCATTCATTCTGCTTCCCAACTCCTCACCCTGGCGGGCGGTCCTCAACGCGGACACGCCCTGGGCACACTCGGCATTATTCAAAAAGGCGCGGTCGTCGTGCGCGATGAAAAGATCGTCGCGGTTGGCACCACCGATGAACTTAGAAATGCCTATCCTGATGAACCTACACTTGATGCAGGAAATTGTGTGTTGATGCCAGGCTTTGTAGACCCGCATACCCATCTCATTTGGGCGGGCGATCGCGCCAACGAATTCGAAATGAAAATGGGCGGCATGGCCTATCTGGATATTCTTGCGGCTGGCGGCGGAATTATTTCAACAGTCAAAGCCACGCGCACAGCCAGCATGGAAACGCTCATCGCCCAAACCCGTCCGCGTTTGTTGCGCATGTTTTCTCACGGCACAACCACCGCCGAAGCAAAAACCGGCTACGGCTTGCGGACATCCACCGAACTGCGTTTGCTCAAAGCCCTGCTCGCGTTGGATGACGAAAGTCCACTTGACCTTGCCATCACCTTCCTCGGCGCGCACGCCATCGCCCCCGAATACAAAGATAATCCGCAAGGCTACACAGATGAAGTCGCCAACACCATGCTGCCCATGCTGAAAGAATGGTGGGAGACTCACGCCCCGCGCCTGCCCCTGCCTTTTGTGGATGTATTCTGCGAGGCCAAAGCCTTCGATTTGGAACAGTCGCGTCAGATTCTGACCCAGGCCCGGTCGCTGGGATTCCCGCTCAAGATCCACGCTGATGAATTTGCCAATATCGGCGGCGCCTCGCTTGCCGCAGAATTGGGCGCCGCATCGGCAGACCATCTTGTGATGACTTCCGATGCACCCTTTGGACTGGCCGAATGCCATTACACCCCTGCCCGCAAACTGATCGACGCAGACGCCATTCTGGCTTTGGCAACCGACTGCAACCCAGGAACAACATGGAACGAGTCGATGCAGTTTGTAATCGCCCTCGCCTGCCGCGCCATGAAGTTGACACCCGCAGAAGCCATTGCCGCCACCACCATTAATTCCGCGCACGCCATTCGCAAGGCAGATACCATCGGTTCCATCGAAGTCGGCAAACAGGCTGATATGCTCATCTTGTCTGTGCCAGATTACCGTCAGGTTGGCTATCGCTATGGGACGAATTTGGTCAAGCAGGTCATCAAGCGCGGACGTGTGTATTCAGTGGACGTAGGCTATTACCGAACAGCGTAAAATGCAAGGATGAAGGATGAAGGATGAAATCTAACTTTGATCCGTTTTTCTTCATCCTTCATAATTCATCCTTCATCCTTTATTTTGGAGATAAACATGCAAATAGATATCATCGGCGTGCCGATAGACCTCGGCGCGGATCGTCGCGGCGTGGATATGGGACCCAGCGCGATCCGCTATTCACATTTACAAAACAGGCTGGAAGCCCTGGGATACACAGTTCAGGATGAAGGCAACATTGAAGTGGCGATTGCTGAAATGTGCAAAATCACCGACGCCAAAATGAAATATATTGACTGCATCGTTCCCGTGTCGCGGCGCATTGCGGGCGCGGTTGCAACCTCGGTGCAGGCGAAAAATTTTCCGCTGGTCTTGGGCGGAGATCACAGCCTTTCCATTGGATCAGTTCGCGGCGCGGCGCGCAACCGAAAGATCGGCGTGATCTGGATCGACGCACATCCTGATTTCAACACCGCCGAAACCACGCCCAGCGGCAACATCCACGGCATGTCGCTTGCCCTGCTGGCTGGGATGGGCGACCCACGGCTCGTGCAATTATGGGATGAAAACATCCCCGTCATTGACCCGACAAAGATCGCGATTATCGGCGCGCGTGATGTGGACGGCGGCGAAAAAGCAAACCTGCAAAAAGCGGGCGCGCTGGTCATGGGCATGGAACAGATCGACCGCTACGGCATGGTCGCGGCAATTGAAAAAGCAATTGAACGGGTCAGCCGCGATGTGGACGGAATCTACCTTTCGCTGGATATGGATGCCCTCGATCCACAACATGCGCCCGGTGTCGGGACTCCCGTTCCGGCTGGACTCACCCAACGCGAGACACACCTCGCCTGTGAAATGATCGCGGAAACGAACAAACTCATTGGCATGGACCTCGTTGAAGTCAATCCCATCCTCGATGGGCAAAATAAAACCGCGGCGCTGGCAGTGGAGTTTGCGCTCTCTGCACTGGGACGCCGCATTTGGAATGGACAATCATGAAACCAACTCTCTCAGATCTTGAACGAATCGCACGCGAAGCAGGAGCCATCCTGCGCGATGGATACAGCAAGGAACATCAGATTAGTTACAAAGGCGTCATTGACCTCGTCACAGAAGTGGATCATGCTTCGGAAGCCTTTATCTTAAAAGAAATTCAGACACATTTCCCAGACAGCCACATCATTGCCGAAGAAAGCGGTGAAACAAAAGGGGCGAATGGCGGCATCTGGTATATTGATCCGTTGGATGGGACAGTAAATTACGCGCATCACATCCCCGCTTTTTGCGTCTCCATCGCGTATGCTTTTGATGGCGTCGTCATGCTTGCAGCGGTCTACGAACCGCTGCGCGATGAGATGTTCACAGCCGAGCGCGGCAAGGGCGCAACCCTGAACGGCAAACCGATTCACGCATCCGCGGCGACTGAATTGCAAAGGAGCCTACTCGTGACAGGCTTTCCGTATGACGCATGGCATACAGAAAAGGATAATTTCAAGAAGTTTGAAAAACTGGGACGTCTGACTCAAGGTGTGCGCCGACTCGGTTCCGCTGCTCTTGATGGCTGCTACGTGGCCGCTGGACGCTTCGACGGCTTCTGGGAATTGTCTCTCAAATCCTGGGATGTCGCCGCCTGTGGTTTGATCGCCGAAGAAGGCGGCGCGCGCGTATCCTCAACAGAAGGAAACCTGGATTACATCTCCTCGCCGCAATCCATCCTCGCCGCCGCGCCTGGGATTTATGAACAGTTGCTGGAGCAGTTGCAGTAAGAGAATAGGCGCTTAGAAGTTAAACGCTTGCGCTGCGCGAAAAGCAAAAAACTTCACCACAGAGAACACAGAGAGCACGGAGTTTTTAATTGTTTTCTCAGTGGACTCTGTGCGCCCCAATGAATTTTACCCCCGATTATTTGATGGGTTTTCGTCATCCCTATCCCATTGCGCGGGGTTGGCTTCGATGTATCGCCAGATGTTGTCCATTTCCCGTTCGTTGCGGATGATGCGTTCGTAATAATTGCGCTGCCAGAATTTGGTAATGGCATTTTTGGTTTCGATGTGGTTCATTTCCTTGGTGGATTGATATTTGAAATATGCAACAATTTGTCCCAATGTCCGTTTACGTAGGGGCGGGGTCTCCCCGCCCTGGGTCTCCTCGTCCCGGTTCGAGGTACCAGCAACAGCCGCATCCAGGTTATTGCTATTTGGGTTGTAACGGGGCGAGAGGACCTCGCCCCTACGTTCGGCGGTTATCCAAATCACCCCATGCACATGATTGGGCATGATGACAAATGCGCCCAATTCCACGTTCGGGAAATGGATTGGGATTTCGTTCCACCATTTTTGAACAATCTCGCCATATTCATTGAGGTGCATTTCGCCGTCAACGATTTCGCCGAAAAGACATTCCCGACCCTGAACCACCATCGTCACGAAATACGCGCCTGCCTGCGAATAATCATATCCCTGCAAGCGGATGGATTTCCGATGGCGCTTTTTCGGATCAAATTTGGGATGTGGGTCACGCGTCATTTGTCCGCCTTTTGTGATTCCTTGGAACGAATTTTACTCCCAATAATTTGCGGCGTTATAATCCCCGTATGACAAATTCAAAACTGATCCTCGTCACTGGCGCAACGGGCTACGTGGGCGGACGGCTCGTGCCGAAACTGCTCGAAGCCGGCTATCGCGTGCGATGTCTGGTGCGTGACCCCGCCCGTTTGCAGGGACGTTCATGGCTCAAGCAGGTTGAAGTTGTTTGCGCCGACGCGTTGGACGCCGATACGGTAGTCAAAGCCATGCAGGGCGTTTCGGTCGCCTACTACTTGATCCACGGAATGCAGGGCGGAAAGATAAACGCCGAACGCGACCTGGCCGTGGCACGCAACTTCTCCGCCGCCGCCGAAACAGCCGGAATCGAGCGCATCATCTACCTTGGTGAACTGGTTGACCCTGCCGCAAACCTCTCGCCATATCTGCGGGCGCGCCACGAAACGGGCTACATGCTGCGCTACAGCCCCATCCCCGTAACCGAATTCCGCGCCGGCATGATCGTCGGCTCAGGCTCGGCTTTATTCGAGATGATCCGCTTCCTTGCCGAACGCGAGCCGGTTCTCATTTGCCCTGCATGGTTTTTTTCAGACGCGCAACCGATTGCCATTCGCGACGTTCTTTCGTATCTCGTCGCCGCGCTCGATTCGCCTGAAAGCATTGGACGCGTGATCGAGATCGGCGGCGCAACCCGCCTGACCTACGCCGACATGCTTTTGGGGTACGCCAAAAAACGCGGACTCAAACGCCGTCTAATCCGCGTTCCGTTTTATGCGACGCGCCTTTCTGCCTACTGGGTTCACATGGTCACGCCAATTCACTGGCGCGTCGTTGCGCCGCTGATCGAAGGTTTGCGCGCCAACTTGATTGTCCGCGATGGAACGGCGCATAAACTCTTCCCCAAAATTGAACCGCTTGACTTCCAAACCGCCGCCCATTTTGCGTTGAATAAAATCCAGCGCGACAACGTGGAAACCAGTTGGATGGACGCGCTTGTCATCGCACAGGGCGATGTCAGCCCGTATGTCTTCACCGTCGAAGACGGGCTGTTCGTCGAACGGCGGCAGGTATTGCTTGATCTGCCGGCTGAGACAATTTTCCGCGCCTACACTGGAATTGGCGGCGAGCGCGGCTGGATGTATATGGATTGGTCGTGGGCGCTGCGCGGGTGGATGGACAAAGCCATCGGCGGCGTTGGGCTGCGGCGTGGTCGCCGTCATCCTGACGAAATCCGCACCGGAGAATCGCTTGATTTCTGGCGCGTTGAACTCGTCGAACAAAACCACCTGATGCGCCTGCGCGCCGAGATGAAAGTGCCGGGCAAGGCGTGGCTTGAATTTATTTCGGAGCCACAGCCAGACGGCAAAACGCTCTTCACGGTTTGCGCGTACTTCGAGCCGTTTGGTCTGCCGGGACTTCTTTATTGGTACGCCATGTGGCCCTTCCATAAATTTATTTTCGACGGACTCGCAAAACGGCTGGCATCGCGCGCGCGCGTTTTGGCTCACTCCTATTAAAATCCCGAACGTTTCTGCTTTCGCTTGGTCAGTTCTGCAAAACTTTAATAGACCTCTTGCAAAAGTCCATTTTTGACCACAAAGGCACAAAGTCTCGAAGACTCAAAGAAAAAAACTTAGTGTCCTAGTGTCTTGGTGACTTTGTGGTTTTCAACGCTTTACTTATGCAAGAGGTCTAATTACTTTATTATTGGTGAAAATGAAAAATCTCATCCTCGTTACAGGCGCCACCGGCTACATTGCAAGCAGACTCATTCCCCGATTATTAAACTCGAAATATCAAATCCGCGCCCTGGCGCGTGATCCGCAGCGACTTGCCTGCCGCAGTTGGTTTCGCCATGTGGAGGTTGTTGCTGGCGACGTGATGAATCCGGCAAGTCTCGCATCTGCGCTGACAGGCGTGGAAACTGCCTACTACCTGATCCACAACATGTCCAGCGGGCGCGGCTACACCGACCGCGAATTGGAAGGCGCGCGCAATTTCGCCCAGGCGGCAGAGAACGCGGGCGTCAGGCACATCATCTACCTCGGCGGACTTGCCGACCCCGAACAGCACATCGCCCCACACATGCGATCACGGATCGAGACGGGTGTCGTTTTGAGGCAGGGCAAAGTTCCCGTAACTGAATTTCGCGCAGGGGTAATAGCCGGGCCGGGCAGCATCTCTTTTGAAATGATCCGCTTCACGACCGAGGCATTTCCCATTGTACCGGGGCCGGTGTGGCTGAATAATAAATCCCAACCGATAGCCGTTCAAAACGTGATTGACTATCTCTTCGCCGCGCTCGAAAACGCCAACGGTCGCGGACAAGTATTCGAAATTGGCGGACCGGATGTGACCTACTATAAAGACCTCATGCTTAAATACGCGCAGGCGCGCAGCCTCAACCGCAGCATGATCCTCCTGCCCTATGTGCCGCTCTGGCTGATGGCTTTTGGCGTAGGCATCATGACGCCCGTTCCGCGCCCAATTGCCCACGCCCTGATCGGCGGGTTATCGGCGGACAGCGTGGTTAAACATCCTGAAGCCCGCCAGGTCTTTTCAGAAGTCCACTTGATCGCCTTCGACCAGGCCGTGCGCATGGCGCTTGACGAACTTTCTCCGCTGCATGTTGAGCGTGTCTGGGATGACGACGGGAAAATGGTCAAAACCATTAAACACGAAGGCTTCTTTGTTCATCACCGCAAAGCGCAGATCAACGCCACGGTTGAACAAATATTTCGGGCAATTGAAAATATTTCCAAAAAGCCGAAATGGGAAGTTGAAATCCGCGAGGAAAATGAACGCATCATTATCCTTGTCAAAAACCAAATCGGCGGGCAGGCGTGGATCGAATGGTGCATTAATCAGATCGCAGATTCAACCCACCTGAATCAGACCGTATTTTTTGCGCCGGACGGCTTGCCGGGATTTTTATATTGGTATTTGTTTTATCCATTTAATCTTTTCATCTTCCACAGGCTGATAAAAAACATTGCGCGCAACGCAATGGTAGAATAGGCGGCGATCATCAGGCAGTAAATATTTTTCGTTTAACAACACCTTTGCCCATTTTGTAGCGCGGGATGGCATCCCGCGTGGCTAAATATGGGATTGAATTCAACTTTTTTGCCGTATGGGCGGATTGACAACCCGCCCCACGAAAACCAAGTTTATGAAATTTGGCGAAGGTATTGCCTGAGAGAGCGATTCTTAAGTCCAAGTTTGTACGAGAAAAGAGCATTAACCACAGAGATTTTTAATCGTTTTTTCTCAGTGATCTTCGTGATCTCAGTGGTAAAAAGCATTGTAAGAAAGCGGAATGGGGGAATAAGGTGTTGGACTTTATCGGTAACAACAAACGAATACCATCCCAAAGAGTTGGCTGATGTCTGACGACAGCCTTCGGGATTTTTCATTATCGATATCGTCTATTGCATTCCCGCAAGCAGGAGAGGCTCAGGATGACAATGAGCATAGCAAACCTTAAGAAAAACCTTCGACCATCTGTGTTGTTGCCAGGCTTCACCGCCGGCTTGATCAACGCCATTATTATGATCAGCGTGGAATTATCATTTGCCGCGCTTATTTTTTCGGGGGACTTGCAGCAATTCCTTCCGCGCGGAATTGGAATCCTGTTGCTGGGCACCTTCATCATCAGCATTGTGATCTCGTTGGTATCCTCGCTGGTGGGCATGGTTGGTTTGCCGCAGGATACGCCCGCCGCGCTCATGGCTTTAAGCGCGGCAGGGATCGCGGCCACGCTCAAAGGTCAAAACCCCGAAGTGATCTATTCCACAGCCGTTGGCGCGATCATTTTTTCGTCCCTGCTCACCGCCCTGTTGTTCATCCTTTTGGGTTGGTTCAAAGCGAGCGCATTTGTGCGCTATATCCCCTACCCCGTGGTCGGCGGATTTTTGGCAGGCACAGGCTATTTATTGTCCAAAGGCGCGTTGGGCGTGATGGTGGATATTCCACTGACCTTTGCAACCCTGCCCGATTTTTTCACAGCAGATGTGTTATGGCGCTGGCTGCCGGGCATTTTGTTTGGCGCAACCCTCTACCTGATCCTGCGGCGCTACAATCATTTTTTGATCATGCCGGGCGCGGTCATCGCCGCCATTGTGCTTTTTTATATCTACACGTTCTTTGCGGGAATTTCCCTTCAGCAGGCAAGCGCAAGCGGATGGCTGTTGGGACCTTTCCCCGCAGGCGGGTTATTCAAGCCATTCACGTTGGATAACCTGAAAATGATTCAGTGGGGCGCGATCTTTACCCATTTTGATACCTTCGCGACTTTGTTCGGATTAAGCGTCATCTCGCTTTTGTTGAATGCCAGCGGGCTGGAAGTGATCTACAAAAAAGATATTAACCTCGACCGCGAACTGCTCTCTGCCGGCGGCGCAACTTTGATCGGCGGTCTGTTTGGATGCATTGTTGGCTATCAAACTCTGGGACTCTCGGCGCTGGCAAAACGCTTTGATGTGAACAACCGGTTGGTGGGGGTCTTCACCGGAATTTTATGCGGGCTTGCGCTTTTCTTCGGCGCATCGGTCCTCTCGTATTTTCCAAAAATGGTGCTGGGTGGAATGTTGTTCATGCTGGGTATTTCCTTTCTGGCGGAATGGCTGGTGGATTCCTACAAATTACTGCCGCGCATGGATTACATCCTGATCTGGATCATGCTGATCATCATTGAACTATTCGGCTTTTTAGAGGCGATTGGCGCAGGGGTTGTCATTGCCGCGTTGTTGTTTGTGATCAGTTATGGAAACGTGAGCGGAGTTAAGAATGCCTTGTCTGGCGACTCCTTCCACAGCCAGGCGGCGCGTTCCAAAAAGCATAAGAATGTTCTGATCAAAAAAGGCGGGCAGATCCACATCCTGCGCCTGCATGGATATATCTTTTTTGGATCGATCCAACACATGCTGCAAAATGTTCGCGAGCGAATGTCTTTGAAGGACGCGCTGCCGTTGAAATATCTCGTGCTGGATTTTAAGAGCGTCACCCGTCTTGATTCCTCTGCGGTGTTTGGCATTACGCGCCTCAAACAGTTAACCGAAGCCGGCAACATCACAATGACATGGACAAACTTATCTGACGAGGTTCACAGGCAATTGGAATACGGCGGGCTTCTCCAAAATCAGGATGATACGTTCTCGATCCAACCCACCCTGGATTATGGCGTTGAATGGTGCGAGAATAAATTGCTCGCAAAAGAATCAACAGAAAACAAGGTTGATTTTATAGACAACATTCTGGCGTATATGAGTTATTCCTTTCCCGGCTTAAATCGCGTGAAGCAATACATTCAAGAGGAGGTAATTCAGGCGGGCGAGTATTTAATCAAACAGGGAGACACTTCAAACGATCTATTTTTTATCGAATCGGGCTTGGTGTCCGTCGAATTTGAAGCGTCAAATGGCAGGAAGGAACGCCTGCGAAGCGTGCAAAACGGCGCGACGGTGGGAGAGGTCGCATTTTATCTGGGCGGCGCGCGATCCGCCTCGGTCAAAGCCGAACGACCAAGCGTTGTTTATCGCCTGACCACAAATACCTTGATTAAAATCCAACGCGAAGACCCCGCGCTTGCCTCCCTGTTGCACGAATGGCTGGGGCACCTGCTTGCAGAGCGTCTGGCAGATAACAACCGCATGATCGAGTTATTATTGGAGTGAGTTTTTTTTTTCAGCGACCCGCCTATTTTCCGCAGAGTCATGGACTTAAATCACTTGACTCTCCATCTCGCGTAACATACAATACTTTTATCATTAATTACGATCAAAAGCGGCGAAGCCGGTGTAATTCCGGCGCTGTCCCGCAACTGTGAGGGTAGTCAACTGGTTCGCTAGTCCTTAGTCTCCTAGTCTTTGACTAGCAAACTAACAAACTAGAAGACTAGCAAACTAACCCAAGTCAGGTCGCCCGCTCTGGTCGGTTCCAACACACTCTCGTGGAAAGGAGGTGGAGGACGGCTACCCTCGGATTGCCTCTCCTACCTCCCCAGTCATCGGCTGGGGATTTTGATTCTCGTAACAAGCAGACCCTAAAGGTTTTAAAAACCTTTAGGGTCTCCAACCTACATTTGGAGAAACCCATGTTTCGCAAACCCCTCATTTTGACATTACTCCTCGCCCTGCTGATTGCAGGATGCACTTCCGCACCCACCCCCGCAGGGACGACTGTAGGGGCGACTGTAGGGGCGACTCTTGCAGTCGCCCCCGATGCAGTTGCCACCGATACAGCCGCCCCCGAACAAATCTATTTCAGCGACTCGATTGGCAATGAAGTCATTTTGGCTGGCGTCGCCCAGCGTATCGTCTCGCTTGCGCCTTCCGTGACAGAATCACTCTTCGCCATCGGCGCGGGCGGACAGGTGGTCGGGCGCACCG